>JAESUI010000296.1 GCA_016763135.1 Flavobacteriales bacterium | reverse complement strand
TACCCTTCATAAATTTTAATAAACTGAGGCTGAGCAGTAGTAGTAAAAGCTATACTCAATAAAATATGTTTAGCTGAATATAGATTATCTATATCTGAAGTTGTTAAAGGAATCGATATTACAGATTCTTTTTTGCCAATTACTTTTAAAGCTGCATTAACTGGAGCAGACTGAATTTGATTGTTAACTGTTAAGTTTTGAAGAAAATTCATGTTTTCATCATACAATGCTAATTGAATGTTAGCATCAAAAGGATATCCATTACTTGCATATAAAAACAAAGTTCCATCTATTATACGACCAGATCCTTCTTCACCAGAGATAGAAAAATCAACAGTATCTTGTAATGTAAGATTATTGGCTATTAATGATAAAGGAAACTCTACTTTTAAATTCGTTTCTAATGAATGCTTTTTATAAACAAAATCGTTCCCTCCAGAAATATTTCCTAAAGGGTTTACATTTATATTTATATCATATAATATTTGATTTGGAAAAATTTCAATAAGTTGATCAATATTAGAATTAGAAGTACTCATCGAAATATTGTAGTTGGTATAATTTACTTCTGGTGTTGTAAAAGTTAATTGGGCTCTATTTAAATTTAATGGTGTACCTATAGTAGAATGACTTAAAACAGCACTATTTACAGTATTGGTATTTGCTGTAGCGAATTGATTTAAAACCAACTGAGCGTCTATCCCTATCCCATTCTTAAATTCAATAGTTACATCTACCTGTTCTAAGTCTAGTGTGCCAGATGTTATCATACTAAAAGCTGTTGTATTGGTAACCTCTGGTCCATAGTGTAATTGCTGATTACCAAAATATCCTCTTACAAAAAATGGCACAATATCCATTAGTTTGTTATTATAAGTGATTTTCTCTCCTGCTGCTATAGTGACAGGCCCTGTTGCACTTGTATCAACAACCCCTTCGGCCCTTGTAATCAATGTGTTAAACTCAGATTTTGAAATACCCGTTAAATCTAATTCATATCCACTTATGTCAATTGCTTTTTTGAAATACCCATCTTGTGCAAAGGTCCCTGCAGGAATTATTTCTTGTAACACTAATGTATCTCCATTTTTTGTTGCACTTGGAATGGTATAAGTAACAATGATTTTTTCTTTAACTTCACTAAATATTTCTAATTCAATAAAACCCGACTCAACCATTACATAATTCAACTCTACTCCATTACTTATATTTAATGTTCTTTCCTCATCATTACTATAAAACGAACTACCAGGGTTTGCAACAGAATTAAAAGGAATAATATAAACTTCAGTAATTGTTGTATCAGGAATCTTAAACAAAGAATCCATGTCTACATCAAAAATATTGGTTTGATAAACCAATTTAATAGATGTATCGGGATTGGTTTGAATAATAGAGTCAGGAAGTAAATCTTCTAATGTTAAGGTTGTCTTAATTAATGGTGCTAATAAATCAACATCCCAATTAGGGCGTTCAAAGTCTTTTCTACACGATAAAAGTGTAAACACTATTAAACAAAAAGCTAGTATTTTCTTAAAAGACAACATTTCACGTAAAAATAATCATTTTGAGTAATTAATAGCGAACTAATCAATAAACGGTTACACTCTCACCCCTATCACACAAACATCATCTAATTGCTCTAAATCACCTTGCCAGTTTTCGAATAAATTATTAAGCTGTTTTTCTTGTTCATCCATACTCTTATCAGAATTGGCAATTAACATCTCTTTGAAAGGCTTGTACTTTAATTTCTTACCCTTTGGCCCACCAAATTGGTCAGCAAAACCATCTGAAAAAATATAAACCATATCTCCTTTCTCTAACTGATATTCTTTATTGATAAAAGGTTCTTGAGCAGCATAAGAACCTATTGGTTGTTTATCCCCTTTTATTTCATGAAGCTCTTTATTTCGAACAATATAAACTGGATTTTTTGCTCCTGAAAAAGACAACATCAAGGTTTTAAAATTGATAGAACACAATGCTACGTCCATTCCATCTCTAATAATATTATCTGAATCTGAATGTTTATTTACTGTATTAAAAACTTCATTATTTAAATAATCTAATGCTTCTGCTGGAGAGTTTATATTAGGTTGTTTTATGGATTGATTAAATATTTTCAATCCAATTAAACTCATAAATGCACCAGGAACTCCGTGACCAGTACAATCAGCAACAGCGTACACTACTAGCTTTTCATTCGAATCATTTTCTTTCGTGGTGTTGAGTTCAGAAATCCAATAAAAATCTCCACTAACAATATCTTTAGGTTTAAAAATGATAAATGACTCTGGCAATATCTTTTTAAACACCTCAACTGGTGGAATTAAAGCACTTTGTATTCGTTTAGCATAGTTGATACTATCAACTATTTCGGTGTTTTTTTCTTGGAGTTCGTGTTTGGATTCCTCCAAAGCAAAACGAGCAACCAATTCTTTTTTGGTCAATTTAAATCTCATTCTAATTAATAGAATAGAAAAAATAGCTACAGAAAGAGTTAACAAACCACCACTCACCATAATTTCTTCTACAGATAACGAACTGTTAAAATAGAGGAAGAATATATTGGCAACAATATTTGCTGCTACAATGAAGATCGAATAGTAAACGTGATAAAACACAAACATTCCAGAACCAATAAACAATGCCATATAGGCTAATGTGTGTTTCTGAAGATGTTCTGCATCCATAACACTCCACATGTAAGCGTTCTGTATAGAGATTAATAAGACGGGAATAACCCCCATTAATTGAATGGAAATGTTTAGCTTTTTATGGAAGAGGACAGTGAATAGGCAAATTAAAGAAACAATAACTCTAAAGATTAAAAACTCTTCCCAATACTCATAAATATTGATGTAATCGGTAGCAAAAAACAACATGTTAAATACTACAGCCACCCATAAAGTAATCTTATGATACTTTAATGCTGTTTTATCTAATTCAGCTCTCCAGTTTATTCTAACAGCAGCCTCCATTAAAAATGAACGTTTAATGAAATTGAACCTTTTGGTCCTAAATTACTGTAGTTACCCTCAAAATCTATTTCATAATCCGGAGTGTTAAACCCAGAATAATTCTCATAGGTTATTAATGTATTCCCTTTATAGACATCTCTTATAAATCTTATCTCTGAAGAAAAGGAGAAGTGTTTTGAGAAGAAATAGTTCAATCCAATCAGAGGCTCAATTCCTATTCCATTATAATTTGTAAATTGATGTATATCTGGATATGATGCAAGATTTGTGCTATACTGAATCTGTTCTAAATCAATTTTAAAATAACTCACATCTACACCAAAAAACAAAGTAACTTTTTCGAAATTTTTTCGATAATTTACACCGACCGAACCTCTTAACATCTGAGCATTGGAATTATTTTCTTGCTTAGTTCTATCAAAATAAGTTTCATTATAACTGTTGTAAAATACTTTCGTTCGAATTCCAATTTTATTAAAATTCAAATTATAACCCAATCCATATTTAAATCTATTGTTATAATATTCATAGGTGCCAGGATTACTAAAATTAGAAGAGTACCATACCTGGTTGTTGGTATATACATCAGTCCTTCCCATAAAATTCTCCATAATTATCCGAACCTCATGCTTCGGTTTTTTCGTTTCTTGTTTTTCATCTTTCGTTTTCTCTTCTTGTCCAAAAGAGAAGATAGAAATCAACATTAAGAGAACTAAAAAATAGTTATGTAAAAATCTCATAAAATAAGTTTTGTTCTAAATTAGTAAAAAAAGTGGATATGAATTTTCTTTCTGAAGGAATGGTAAAAGATCCCGTTTTTCAACGGGATAGTTCAACTTGCTATTTTGGTAAATCAAAATAGAGTTTCACTATTTAGCTCTTGGATGAAAATCCAAAATTGCTTGTCGGAGGTATTCCCTATCTAAGTGTGTGTATATTTCTGTGGTAGTAATAGATTCATGTCCTAGCATTTCCTGTATAGCCCTTAAATCTGCTCCACCTTCTACTAAATGAGTGGCAAATGAATGTCTAAACGTGTGTGGACTAACAGTTTTTGTAATTCCAGCAACTTCAGTCAAGTTCTTTATAATCGTAAAAATCATTACTCGAGTTAATTGTTTTCCTCTTCTGTTCAAAAATAATACATCCTCACTATCCTTATCAATGTTAACCATGTGGTTTCGCTTACTTTCAATGTAAGTATTAATGTGTTTTATAGCAACACTACCAATTGGCGTAATACGTTCTTTATCTCCTTTTCCAATTACTCTAATAAATCCCTCTTCTAATAATAGGCCTGATAATTTTAAGTTTATTAATTCTGAAACACGTAATCCACAACTGTAAAGTGTTTCTAACATTGCTTTGTTTCGTTCTCCTTCTGGTTTACTTAAATCAATAGCATTTATTATTTCGTTTATCTCTTCTATACTTAAAACCTCTGGTAATTTTCTACCAATTCTTGGAGATTCTAATAACTCTGTTGGTGCAACATCAATGATGTCTTCCATCAATAAATATTTGTAAAAAGCTTTTAATCCTGATAAAATTCTCGCTTGCGAGCGAGCATTTAATCCTATTTCGCTCACCCATTGTAAAAAATCTTCAATTTGACTTTGTTCAACTTTTTCTGGCTGAACATTAATTTCTTTTAACTCCAAAAACTGAACAAATTTCTCTACATCGCGCAAATAGGCTTCTATCGAATTAGAAGATAATGAGCGTTCTAATTGCAAATAGTTTTTAAATCCTTTTATAGTTGGTATCCAATTCATACACCGTGCCCATCTAGGCAATTATAGAATAGTTTATTCAAATTAATCTAACTACAAATATATATCTTTGTCAAATAGCAAATTATAATGAAATTACTAATTATCAACGGTCCTAACTTAAACTTACTCGGCAAACGAGAAAAGTCTATTTATGGCGAAAGTACTTTTGAGGAGTATTATCAAGAACTTCAAAATGAATTTTCTAATATTGATTTTGAATATTACCAAAGTAATGTTGAAGGTGAACTCATCAATAAACTACATGAGGTTGGTTTTAGTTATGATGCAATTATTATGAATGCTGGAGCGTACACTCATACTTCTATTGGAATTGGTGATGCTATTGCAGGAATTGAAACACCAGTTATTGAAGTACATATTTCTAATGTTTATGCCCGAGAAGAATACAGGCATCAATCCTTAATGGCTAAAAATTGTGTTGGTATTATTGCTGGAATGGGTTTAAATTCATACAAGTTAGCAGTTCTACAATTCCTTTCTTTACAAAACTAATTTGGGCGTAAGTTCAAATATTTGGAAACTCTATGTAATAAAAGCATCCAAATGGCTAATGCTATTCATGCCCATTATTTGGTTGTTCTATGAAGAAAATGGATTAACCATTGCAGATTTATTTATTATTCAAAGTATTTATTCGGTTACTATAGCTATTATAGAAATCCCTTCTGGATATGTAGCTGATGTTTTGGGTAGAAAAAACTCAATGATAATTGGAACATTTTTCGGGATGATTGGAATGATTGTTTATTCCTACTCTTTTGGTTTTGAAGGATTCTTAATTGCTGCACTCTGTTTAGGCATTGGACAAAGTTTTATTTCTGGTTCTGATACTGCAATAATGTATGACTCGTTATTACAATTAAATAGAACAAAAGACTTTATAAAATTAGAAGGAAGAACCATTTCTATGGGAAACCTAGCTGAAGCTTTTGCTTTTATTATTGGTGGACTATTGGCTGAAATTAGTTTAAGAACTCCTTTTTATTATCAGATAGGAATTGCTTTTATTGGTTTTGTGTTTGCAATATCATTAGTAGAACCAACAATGCACCGATTAAAAGATGGTAAAACCAAACCATGGAAGAACATCAAAAAGATAATTCGTTTTTCATTAAAAGAAAATCAAACATTGCGTTACTATATTTTATATTCTTCTATAATTGGTTGTGGAACCTTAACAATGGCATGGTTTAGTCAGCCCTATTTTATGTCGGTAGGGATTAATAGTAAATTTTATTTTGGATTGTTAGGTGCTGGATTAAATTTAGCTGTTGCCATTCCTTCTTTTTATGCTCACAAAATTGAAGAGAAGATTAAAACAAAGACACTGCTTATTTTAATTTTGGTGTTGATTTGTAGTTGTTATTTTGCAATAAGCTACACCGCAAGTTTGTGGGGTTTACTCATTTTACTATTGTTTTATATTACTAGAGGGGTTGCCACCCCAGTATTACGAGACTATATGAACAGACATATCCCTTCAGAAATGCGCGCAACAGTTATGTCTATTAGAAGTTTTATCATTAGGATTATCTTTGCTTCTACTTCTCCATTTTTTGGATACGTAGCAGATGTATACAGTTTACAGCAGGCAATACTCCTCTCAGGTATTTTATTCTTTGTTTTAGGCGGAATTACCTTGCTCTTTTTAGTCAGTAAAAACGTAAAATCCTATTAACTAATCGTTGTTAATTCTTTATCCAACAACAATTCTATAACTTCTTAATACAAATTACTTTTATAAATTGTATTAGGAATTTATTATTCAATGACAAAGAAAATTCTTTTAGGTTTATTCATTTTATTAATGGGAGCAGTGAGCATCATTGCTTACAACTTCTATAAAAATGTAAAACAACCCGTTAGTAAAACTGCTTTTGAAGCCATCCCTCAAAATGCAGCATTAATTATTAAAGAAAATAGCTTTAATGCACTCTATACAAAATTGGCAACCACTAATATTATTTGGGAAGAGCTCATTACTAATACCGAAACTGCCAATAAAACAAATGCTAAAATTCATTATTTAGATTCGTTACTTACAGGCCCATTTAAACCTCTTTTTATTGACCAAACAATTTTGGGATCTCTGCATTTATCTGGCGCAAACGATTTTGATTTTATCTTTTACATTCCAATAAATAATGATATTACAGAAGAAAAACTAATTCAAAAAATAAAAAATGTAACGCGTAAAAACCCTACATCGAGAGATTATGATGGTGTTGCTATCCATACTTTACCAACCAATACCAAAGAAAAAATATCGATAATCATTTACAAAAACACTTTAGCATTTAGTTACAGCACTGTATTAATTGAAGATGTTATCAGACAACTTAACTCTGAAAATAGCTTGTTAAATAACCCGAAATTTTCAAAAGTAATTGCCAATTCTGGGCAGTCAGAAGATGGAAATCTTTTCATTAACAACAAGTATTTTTCGAAAATCATTAATCAATATTTAAATAAATCTGCTAAAGAATACAGTAGTAAGTTCGATAACTATACTGGTTGGACAGAGTTGGATATAAGCGTTAAACCAAATTCCATTAACCTGAATGGTTTTAGTTTTTCTGATGATGCTGACAACCATTGGTTAAGCCTTTTTAAAGATCAAAAGCCTCAAGATTTAGATATGCTTGCTGTTATTCCATATAACGCTGCATTCATTTATCATTATGGATTAAGTGATTCTAAAAACTTTTTTGAAAACAGAAAGTTGTCCTTAAAAAACACCAATCAGTTTTTCAATTACCAAAAATATTTGGATGAACAAACCGAAAAATATGGCATTGATTTAGAAGAAGAATTTTTAGCCAACATTGGAAATGAAGTTGCTTTTATAATTACAGAATCATTAACCGATGATTTTTCTGCCAATAAATTTGTTATTTTTCACTCTAATGAAATGGATCAAACAAAAGAAAACTTATCTAGTATTGCAACAAAAGTAAATCAAGAAGCTTTCGAAATTATTTCTTTCAATGATTATGAAATCAACAAGATTGACTTAAAAAATGTATTCAAAAATCTTTTAGGAAAACCTTTTGTAAATCTTGACAATCACTTCTATACTGTTATTGATGATTATGTGGTTTTTGGCAATACAGAAAGTGGATTAAAGAAATTTATTACTGATGTAATGAATGAAAAAGTGTTGAGCAACAACGAAAACTTCAACACCTTTAACGACAATTTATCTTCTAGCAGCAACATATTTGTTTACAACAACCTTGCTCGTTCTATTGAGTTGTATAAACAATACTGCAATAAAGATTACTTTCCAATAATAGACGAAAAAATAGAAGTGTTTAGAAAATTTGAAGCAATTGCTTTTCAAATTAGTGCAGAGAAAAATGGATTGTACTACAACAACATTCATTTAAAATACAATCCTGTTTACAAGCAAGAAACTGCTTCACTTTGGGAATTAATGTTAGATACTAATGTTGGTTCTTCCCCGCAAATTGTGACGAACCACAAAACCAAAGCAAAAGAAATTTTTGTACAAGATGATGCGAATAAAATTTACTTGATTAGTAACATTGGAAAAGTAATTTGGACCAAACAATTGCAAGAAC
>JAESUI010000295.1 GCA_016763135.1 Flavobacteriales bacterium | reverse complement strand
TGTTTAGGTGTATGAGGGTTTTTCAAAAGGAATATGATTTATCTTTAAAAAGGCTAATGTTGTTAGTACAAAAGAATAAGATCTTTTTAGGGTTAACGATAATTTTTATTGGAATTAGATATGGTCTTCATGCATTTGATTATGATAAGTTTCACGAGTTAGTTACGCTCTCAACATTTGCTCTTTATTTTACTTTGCTCACCGTGGTAACAAGGTTTCTTGTTAGAAAGAAGAAAATTTTACTAGTGAATGTTACAATTCTTTTTGTTTTACTGTTTTTAACGGAGCTAATTTGTTATTTCTACCTTGGAATGCCAAAAAAAGAATGGAAAGATTTCAGTACAGTAAATCCATCTGATCATATAGGTTATCAATTAGGCCATGTTCCTTGGGCAGATTCTGTTTGGCATGACACTAAAGTTCTTGGTGGGGATACGATTTTTGACACCTATTATACTGTTGATAGTATAAATAGAAGGGTTACTCCTGATTATGATGAAACTAAAGACAAGTATGCTATCTTCTTCGGTTGCTCGGTTTGTTATGGCTATGGGTTAAAGGATAACCAAACTATCCCTTATTATTTGCAGCAGAATACCAAATCATATAACTCCTATAATTATGGGTTTAATGGTTGGGGGTGCCACCACATGTTGGCACGATTAGAACATAAAGACCTCTCTAAAGAGGTTAAGGAAAAAGAAGGTGTCGGAGTTTATATTTTTATTTGGAGTCATATACGAAGGGCTATTGGAGATATGAGGATTTATACTGGTTGGGGACATACTATGCCTTATTATTATTTAGCTGATGGAGAAATTATTAGAGATGGTAATTTTGCAAAAGGGAGATGGTTTAAATCTAAATTTTATGAGTATTTGGATAAATCATACATCTGGGATTGTTTTGAGGTAAATTTACCTATAGACACTAGAGAAAATCATATGATATTAGCTGCAGAAATTATTAGGAAAGCAAAAGAAACTTACATCAAACAGTTTGGCAACGACAATTTTTACGTGGTAATCCACCCTACAGATTGGGCA
The DNA here is from genome assembly GCA_016763135.1 of Flavobacteriales bacterium. Taxonomy (GTDB): domain Bacteria; phylum Bacteroidota; class Bacteroidia; order Flavobacteriales_E; family Vicingaceae. The sequence goes on along the minus strand of JAESUI010000295.1, from coordinate 7,510 downwards.
GAATTTACTCCAGAAAAAAATGAGCAGTTTAAAGCTATTTTAAAAGAAAGAGGGATTGATTATTTGGATTATTCTCAAAAAGTCATACTTGACAATGAACATATTATTATTGGAGATGGGCATCCAAATGAAAAAAGTGACGAAAAACTTGCTAAAATGTTAGTGAAAGATCTTGAGTTAAGGTAATTAAAATACGTTCTCTAAATCTTCAGAAGAGTAAATGTGATGTCGCTCCTTATAATAAGAACCATCCGTTTTCTTCTTTAAAATTAATTCGTCTTTTTTCTTAAAAACTCTTGAAAGGAGTGCAATAGGGACTAAGAAGAGATAAAAAATAGCTGATAATAATATTTTTGAATTAACCGTTCCAAGAATTAATGCAATTTTATTCCAAACCCAAACAATTTTTTCTGCAACGTAAGACGATAGAATACTAATTACAGCAATACCAAAAGCTATGGGTAATAAAATTTCTATTTTAAATAGGAAAAACATTCCTATTAACCCAGCAACAATGGTTAGAATAACTAAATATTTGTTGGTCTTTTTCATTAATTAAAATAAAGTATATATAAATGGAGCAATTGCAGAGCCACCTCCAATAACAATTAATACTCCTATTAATAGTAATACAAGAATAACTGGGGCAAGCCAAAACTTCTTTCTAACTTTTATAAACCCCCACAAATCTTTTAAAAAATCCATAATTAATTGTATTTAATCTAAAACAAACTCCTCTTGCCAATGGTCTTTTTCAGTCCAATTTGGCTGATCTTCTTTCCTTAATATATAATTATTCAAAACTAAGTAATCCATTTCAGTTCGCATAAAACACCTGTAAGCATCTTCTGGAGAGCAAACGATAGGCTCTCCTCTAACATTAAAACTCGTATTAATGACTAAAGAACAAGCTGTTTTTTGTTTAAAGGTGTTTATTAATTCCCAGTATTTTGGGTTAGTTTCTTTGTGTACGGTTTGAATTCTTGCCGAAAAATCAACATGCGTTATTGATGGAAGTGTTGATCTCTGCTGGTATAATTTTTCTTTCATAGTAAGTGTTTGATAGTCATCACTCACTTGTTTTCTAAGGTCTTTTTTTACTGGTTGAACTGTTAACATGTATGGAGAGGCACTCTTAATATCAAAATACTTGTTTGCATCTTTTGCTAAAACAGATGGGGCAAAAGGTCTAAAAGATTCACGGTATTTTATCTTTAGGTTTAATTTTTTTTGCATTTCGGTATTACGTGGATCCCCAATAATACTTCTATTCCCTAAAGATCTAGGGCCAAATTCCATTCTTCCTTGAAACCACCCAATCACTAATCCATCATCAAGGTAGTTGGCTGTTTTTTGACAAACTTCAGAGAAATCATTTTCTTTATGAAAAACAGCTTTGTATTTTTTTAGTGTTGTTTCTATCTCTTTATTGCTATAATCGCAACCCAAATATGAACCCTTCATGGCGTCATATTTAGAATTGTCAGTAATACGAGCATTATCGAAAGAAATATAATACGCTGCTAATGCCGCTCCAAGAGCCCCTCCTGCATCACCAGATGCTGGCTGGATATATACATTTTCAAAAATGTTAGAGTTAATCAGTTTTCCATTTGACACACAATTTAAAGCAACTCCCCCTGCTAAACATAAGTTTTTAGAACCAGTTATCTTTTGAGCCTCTAACGCCATTTTAAGAACAACTTCTTCTGTAATTATTTGTATAGCTAATCCTAAATTACAATGAACTTGTTCAAAATCTGACTCTGTTTTTCTAGTTGGAATACCAAAGAGGGTCTCCCATTTTTTTTCTTTAATCATACGCAAACCAGTCGCATAATTGAAGTAGGATTGATTAAGCCAAAGAGATCCATCCTCTTTAATATCTATTAATTCTGTTTTAATTAGTTTAATAAATTGTTGTACTTCTTTAGATTCTGGGTTGCCATAAGGGGCTAATCCCATTAATTTATACTCACCAGAATTCACCTTAAACCCTAAAAAATATGTAAATGCAGAATACAATAAGCCTAAAGAATGAGGAAAATGGAGCTCTTTTATTACCTCAATTTTATTTCCTTTTCCGTGAGAAATTGAGGCCGTTGCCCACTCTCCTACGCCATCAATTGTAAGAATTGCCGCATCGTTAAAAGGGGAAGGATAAAAGGCACTTGCAGCATGAGATAAGTGATGTTCTGGAAAGAGGAATTTTATTTTTTTCTTATCGTACGACTCTACTTTTTCTAATTCTTGATGCATTAACCTTTTAAGAAACATTTTTTCTTTTAACCAAACAGGCATTGATGAAAGAAAAGATGCAATGCCTTTAGGGCTGTAACCGTAATAAGTTTCCAGTAAACGCTCAAATTTTAGGAGAGGTTTATCATAAAAGACAATAGCATCTAATTCATCCAGAGTTAACCCAGCTTCTTCTAAGCAATATTTTACTGCATTTACAGGGAAAGAAGCATCTTGCTTTATTCTTGTGAATCGTTCTTCTTGTGCAGCAGCTATTATTTCATCATTTTGGATGATGGCAGCAGCAGAGTCATGATAAAATGCAGAAACACCTAATATATTCACTTCTTAAAAATTAGAGGGCCAAGTTAATTTAAATATAGAGTTTAGACAAGGCATAGTGTGATTACTCTTTTTTTGCCATGTATTTAGCATCTATATCAATCATTTCATCAATGCTTACATTTTTTTCTTTTGCTTTCTTTTTAATTTTTTTCATCCATTCATTGTCGTTTCTAATAGCAATTTCAAAATACAGAACTCCTTTTCGGTTTTTAGCAAGAATATCATTATCTAAAAATTTAGTTCGTTTTTTTATCCAAGATTTCAAGTATTTAATCTCATCATCATAATTTTTCCCTATATAATAGTTCGGCCAAAAATCAGCAGAATTAAGAACTGTCCATTTGCTAAAATTAAGTTCACTAGAGCTTTTACATAATTTTGCTAAGGAGTCTATGGTCTTATTTATATTATTAATGGACAAGGTTGTTTTTCGAAGTTCAAAATAGCGAGCTTCTAATTTTGATTTAAACTTTTTATCGTTCAGTAATATTTTCCACCAAAAAGGGATGTATTTATTAGAATTATAAACATACCCTTCAGGGTTGTAGCCTTTATGGTAGTCGGTTAGTCCTAATGAAAAGTTATAATCCCATATAGGGCCAATATAGAATTTTGGCACTTGGTTTTTGATGTTTTTATTGTACAAAAAAGTACTTAAGCAGTAGCCATCTATGTTTTTGGTAAACTCTGTTAGAATAAGGTAGTCGATAAAAGAATTTATATCTACATAATTATAAATACTATCATTTTCATAAATATGTTTTTCAAAATCATTGTATTGATCTTTAATAATACGTTGGATGGTTGGACTAATTTTTTTCTTTTTAGGTGCATAAACTGCATACGAAACAGGAATTGCAGAAGTGTCTTCTTTTGGAGGGTAAATTGATTTCCATTCACTTCTATCAATTTCTAAAATGTAACCACCATCGAGCTGTGAGCTATCATTTTTATTTGTTTTTAGGGGCTGAATATTTAGGTGGTTAGCACTAATTTGGATTTTTTCAGTTAACACATAAATACCTTGGTAATTATCGTTTATTATTAGATCAATGAATTGTGTTCTAGGGGCGTAGTTCCCCATTTGTGTGTAAATCGAATAAGTTAAAGCATTTCTTATCAATGATTTATCTGCATAGGGGCCGTATAGTACCCACTTTACTGAAGAGGGTAAATTAAGTAGGGGTGTTGGTGTTTTCTTGTAATCGGGGTCATAGACATTAAAACTGTAAGATTTTTTTGCAAATGTTTGCGATGTATTTCCTCTTCTCTCGATTTTTATATTGTAAAATATTGAAGTATCTAAAAAATTATTTACCTCAGAAGAATTATTAATAATATTTAATGAAGCTTTTATTTTAGGTTCATCAGGAATAAAATTATTGTTAGTATTTATTTTTAAAATGGGGAGCTTAGATTCGCTAAAATAATTTTTAGGCTTTTCTATTTCAAAATTAGATTTAAGGCTGTTGCTTTGTCCTTTTGTTAGGAATGAGAGCTGCTTTTTTGAAGAATTAATAGATTTAACATCTTCTACATTATATATAATTAGTGTAATGGTGTTTTCCCCATTTTTAAGATGCTGGATTAAAAAAGCATGATCCAATTTAACTTTTCGAGGGCGCCAATATTCATTAATTTTTATTTTATGGTTATCTAATGAAGGAGAAATAAGTGTTCGATTTACATCAGCGAATTCTACCCCATTAATTAATATTTTGGCAGAGTATCTAAAATTATATTCAATAAGCCCTTCTATAATCTTAGTATAATCCTCAAGAGTGAATTTGGTTTGAAAAATTAAATTTTGAGATTTATTTTCTTTAGAAGGAATTATTTCTTTTTCGGATTCTTCCCAATTAACGGCACTAAATGACGTGGTTTCTTTAGGTTGAAAAGAATAATCCCAAAAACGCTCGGTATCAATAGCTACTCCCCAGTGCGAATTATAAAAGAACCAATAAGCACCATAAGATAATCCTATCAGGGCAAGAATAGAAAAATATTTTTTGAGTTTAGTTGACATTTAGTCTACAATCAATTTCCAGGATTTATTTCTTTTTTCGTTTTTACGATTGGAAACAAAGGTAATACTCTCTTTTTTATTTGATATTGCTGAAAAAGTAGTTGAATCAATCACATATCCACTAGGGTTAATAAGTTTTAATGTTGTTTTTCCTGTGTTTAACTTAGGAAGACCTCCAAGAACTAAATTATGAGCCCCATAGACTTTGGTAAATAAAAAGTATTTATTTGCTATGGTGACGGTTGCCATGCGCTTTAAGGTCGTTCCAATAGGGAAAACAAACTCTTTTTTCTCCTCATTATTTTCTATAACTATTCTATATAGAGATAAATCAACAGGGATATTATAATTATTAAAGAGCTCAACCCAGTCTCCAGTATTTTTTTCTTCAGAGGATTTTATATGTATTTGAGAAAAACTAACAGTTGTTCCTTCTGAATTAAAAGCTCCAATGTCTTTTTTGTCGTCACCCTTATCCAAACATGGAGATTCTTTTCTTAAATGAAAGTTGTTCCCTTTAGCATCAATGAATTTTGGATCTCCCTGAAAGTTGTTTTTCCCAGCTAATACTTTGTTGTTTACTATAGAGTTAATCACTGTAATTGAGGACCATTTATCTGGGTAAGCATTGGTTTTTTCATTTTTTTCAAATATTGTATTTTTAACATATGCCGTTCCGCCTACATCATAATCATCTCTTTTTTTATAGGCATTAATACCACTAATATTTTTAAAAAGAGTGTTGTTACTGATATAAGCTACAGAGCTATCTTTAATTGCTATAGCTGTTTTGTTGCCAACCATTAAATTGTTTTTTATTTGAATGTTTTTGAGGGACGCTCCATATTGCTCTGTACCAATAGATATCGCTTTATCTATATTGTTCATTAAAATGTTTTTTTCTATTAAAATATTGTTGCAGGCATTTAAGTCAATAGCATCATCAGGAGAGGTAATTACCATATTGTTTCGAATAATACCTTTATTCATTTGAATGTATTCAATTGCATCAGGTACATTTTCGAAGTAAGAATTTTCCACCGTTGCTTCTCCATGGAAAAAGACCAAGCCTTCACCTTCTCCATTGCCAATAAATGTACTATTGTTTATGTGGACAATTCCTTCACCACTATAAATTAAGACTTTTCTGTTTGACCAACCATCACCCATAAATTTTTCATCAATCAAAATAGAGCAACTATCAAGAGTTAAAACTTCACTTTTAGAATTTATTGTCCCCTCCTTAAAAAGTACATTTTTTAAATAGCCTTGTTTTGATGGTTTATAAAAATAAATATGCCCCCAATTTTTAGCTGTATTGTCAGGCATAAATGTTATTAGGTTTGTTGATGTTCCATTCGCAATAATATTTCCATAGCAGCTAATGTTTACATCTTGTTTTAGGCAAACATTAACCCCGGGATCAATTGTTAATGTTATTCCTGGGTTAATAGTCGTGTTTTTATTAATAATATAAGGAGAGTTCTCCTTTTTAAGTGTCGTGTTTTTTGATATTGTTGTAGGGAGTTTAGTTCCTTTTTTTACTTCTAAAACATTTTTGGTGTTAAACCCATCTGTATAATACTTCCCATCAAAAGCGGTTATTTTCCAATAATAAATTCCTTCTGGCAAATGTGTTTTTAGCGTATAAAATGTATCAGAAATATTGGTTATGTATTTAGTTTTTGAACTGTCGGTTAATAAAAAATCTGTTCCATAAGAAACAATATATGTAATGTTTTTGTTAGTGGGGTGTATTGATTTCTGCCATTTAAAAGTAACAATATCAGTTTGAATTTTATCCAAACGAAAAACATTAAAACTCAGAGGCTGCTCATTAAATTGCTGTTGTAAAAGTTTATAATGTTTATCAAAATAACTTTTTTCATTATTAGCATATGTTTTCCATTCTTTAACAGATTCAATTTTATCGGTTGTATCTAAAGGGATAATATCTGATAATTCAGCAATAAGACTATCAACAATTGGATTGAGCGCAAGGTTGTTTAATCCCGATTTGTGAAGTTCATCAATTCTCTTTTTTATATCATTAAACATCGGAGGACATAAGATTGCCCTTTCTACAAGAGGATTGTCAGATTCCCATTCACTTGATGTTTTGTGATAAGTATATGGCATCCAATTATAATATGACATAGTTTTGTCTAAGTCCCAAGGAATCATTTGCCACTTTCCTGTATTGTATAAGTCGTGATAGAGGTAGTAATTATGGTAATAAGTACTATTGTTTGACAAGAACATGTTTAGCGCTAAAAGGTTTATCAGTTTATCATATTCAAAAGTGGTTTTAACAAACTTATGAAAGTCATTGTCCGAAACAGAATTAAGGTTATGAATAAGTTCTGTTAAATCATTATGGTCGCTTTTTTTATTTGTTTTCTTTTCCCACTTAGCATTAAAATTATCAAAAACACTGAGGCAAGCGCCATCTTTAGTTGCCTTATATAAATTCCCTTTTTTAGACAAGTTGTTTCTTTTAAGAAAATCTTTATCCATGTTTTCTACTTGTAAATATAAACCATGAAACGTTCCATTAACAAATACTTTTACATGCTCAGCATTGAAACAAATTTGTCCAGATTTTTGCATTAACTTGTTGGAGAGATATTGACGGATATAGGTTTTGTCAGCATACTCAGCATTAAGATTTACAACTTTTGGAATGTTGTTAATTAGCAAAGAATCAAACTTTATTTTTAATGATTTTTTTGGATCTTTTCGCGAAGTGTCTCCTCTTATTCTCATTCTCGCAATACGAGACTCTCCGTTGTAAGTTATTTTTATAGGGATGTAGTTGTTTTCTTTAAAATTCTGATAAATATTAATGAAATCATTGGTGTCGCACTCAATGTAATATTCTTTAATAACCTTTTGAGTGAT
>JAESUI010000294.1 GCA_016763135.1 Flavobacteriales bacterium | reverse complement strand
GAGTTCCCTCAACCACACGATCCATAACAAGCTGAAAGTCGGCGTTTAGATTACGCGACAGACAAAGAATGGATTCTGTTATGGATACGCAAACTCACTCATTCTGCGTTCATGTCTTCTGCTTTCTCCTCTTAACAGATCAGGATTATTTGCCCCTATATTAATGGCTGCAAATATTCCTGCAGCACCACCTCCAATAATTATTACATCAAATTTACCCATTGTACAGGGCAAATATAATATCAAAATTGGAGTTAACCACAGTGAAATTCGAAAGATAATTTTGGGATAATAATTAGAATATAATATTGTAAATATCGAAATTTGCTAACTAATATTTTAAAATATTAATTATGGCAGAATTTAATCCAGCAGACAGTATTCAAGACTTACAATATTTTGGAGAGTATGGAGGAGTAAACCCTTCAATTACAGATTCTTCTACCTATACTTTTTTGAGGGCAGGCACAATGGAAGGTGTTTTTGAAGGAGAAGTAGAAGGTTGTTATTTGTATTCGAGACACTGGAACCCGACCAATAGATATTTATCTATGGCATTGGCTGAAATGGAAGGGACAGAAAGTGCTTCAGTAATGGCATCAGGTATGGGAGCGATAACTTCAGCTATAATGCAAATATGTAGTGCTGGTGATGCAATTGTTTCTAGTAGAACGATTTATGGAGGAACTTATGCGTTTATGAAAAACTATTTACCAAAGTTTAACATCAATACCACTTTTGTAGATACTACTAATTTAGAACAAGTTAAAGCTGCAATTACACCAAATACTAAAATTATCTTTTGCGAAACAATCAGTAATCCAATGTTAGAAATTTCTGACATTACTGAGTTGGCTAAAATTGCGAAAGCGAATAATTGTCAGTTAATTGTAGATAATACCTTCTCTCCGATGATCTTTTCTCCAGCTAAATTAGGGGCTGATATTGTTGTACATTCCATGACTAAATTTATTAATGGAATGAGCGATTGTGTTGCAGGAACAGTTTGTGCATCTCATGAGTTTATCGATTCATTGTATGATGTAAATAGTGGTACAGCAATGTTGTTAGGTCCTGTGTTAGATAGTTTCCGTTCGGCAAGTATCTTAAAAAATCTAAGAACCTTGCACATTAGAATGAAACAACACAGCTCAAACGCATTGTATTTAACCACTAAGTTAAATGAAGATGGTTATAAAATTGTATATCCAGGATTAGCAAAACACCCTCAGCACGAAACAATGAAACGTATGATGAATGCTGAGTTTGGATTTGGAGGTTTGTTTGTTATTGATATGAAAACAAGCGAAAAAGCAAACTTGCTAATGGAAAAAATGCAAGACGATAATGTTGGTTATTTGGCAGTAAGTTTAGGTTCTTACAAAACATTGTTTAGTGCGCCAGGAGGAAGTACATCATCTGAAATACCAGAAGAAGAAAGAGAAGCAATGGGATTGTCTGATGGCTTAGTACGTATTTCTATTGGCTTGGATAATAACATTGAAAGAACTTACCAAGCTATTAAAAGACATATTGAGGCGGTTGGGTAGAATTTCTTAATGCAAAATCTTAAAAACCAGTTCTTTTAATAACTCACTATTAGAGGTAGAAGCATTGTTTACGCCTTTAGATTTAAGGTCGTAATCTCTTAAGTATTCAATTATTTTAACGGATTTTTTAATGGGATAATTACGAGCAGCAACTTCATATTCACCTACAAAAAATGGGCTAACTCGTAATACAGAGGCAATGTTGTTCCTAGATTTATCTTTAGTATAATGAAATTTTAAGATGTTGGTGAAAAAAGAATACATTAAACCAATGGTTACCACCAAAGGGTGGTCCCTCTCGTTTTTGGAGAAATGGTAAATGATTTTGTTGGCTTTCAATACATCTTTAGTTCCTAAAGCTTTGTTGAGTTCAAAATTATTAAAGTCTTTACTAATCCCAATATTTTTTTCTACGGTATCAGGAGTAATTTCATTTCCTTCTAAAACATTAATGGTTAGCTTTTCTAACTCATTAACAACTTTACTTAAATCGTTACCCAGAAAATCAGCAATTAATAATGCTGCTTGTGGTGTAATGGAGTATCTTTTATTTTTTAAATAAGCTGTTATCCATTCAGGAACTTGGTTGTCATAAAGTTTTTTAGATTCAAAGTAAACCGTTTTTTTCTTTAATGTTTTACCAATTGCTTTTCGTCCATCAATCTTTTTATACTTATAACAAAATACTAAAATGGTAGTTGGAGTAGGTTGCTCTAAGTAAGCTTCTAACTTGTCTAATTGGGTGTTTAAATGCTGCGCCTCTTTAATAATTACCACATTGTGATTGGCCATCATCGGATAGCGTTTTGCTTCACTAATAATTGTTGCTATATCACTCTCCTTTCCATATAAGATAGATTGATTAAAATCTTTTTCAGCTCCTTCTAAAACATTCTTTTCGATGTAATCAGAAATCAAATCAATGTAATAGGTTTCTTCTCCAGTTAAAAAATAAACAGGATGATAAACCTTGTTTTTAAGATCTTTTAATATTTGATTGTGATCCATTAATCTTCAGAGTAAGAATATTTTAAGTGTTTAACACTTGTTCCGTTATTTTTAATTTCCTGTAAAGATTTAATGCCAATTTCTATGTGGCTATCAACGTAGTTTTTTGTAACCGAAGCATCACTTTGGTCCGTTTTAACTCCTTCAGCAATCATTGGTTGATCAGATACCAATAACAATGCTCCTATAGAAATAGCGTTTGCAAAGCCAGTAATAAACAATGTGGCAGTTTCCATATCAATTGCCATTGCACGGATGCTTCTTAGGTAATCTTTAAAGTCTTCATCGTGCTCCCAAACTCTACGGTTAGTTGTGTAAACTGTCCCACTCCAATAATCTTTACCCATTTTTCTAATGGTAGTAGAAACAGCTCTTTGCAAAGTAAATGCTGGTAAAGCTGGAACCTCTGGTGGGAAATAATCATCTGAAGTACCTTCGCCACGAATGGCAGCAAGAGGTAGTATAAAATCACCTAATTCGTTTTTCTTTTTAAGACCTCCACATTTACCTAAAAATAAACAAGCTTTAGGTTTAATGGCACTTAATAAATCCATGATAGTAGCCGCATTTGCACTTCCCATTCCAAAATTGATAATGGTAATACCATCGTGAGTTGCGTTGGGCATTGCTTTATCTTTTCCGATAACTTCAACACCATATTGTTTGGCAAAAAAGTCTACATAATTATTAAAATTGGTTAATAAAATGTAGCTTCCAAAATTAGCTAATTCGTTACCTGTATAACGTGGTAACCAGTTGTCTACTATTTCTTTTTTTGATATCATAAGTGGTTTATTTTTTCACTTGTGTCCTCCTGAGCGGAGTCGAAGGGTTTGTTCTTATAATGAGTTTTATTTTTACATTCTGACAACTCTTTTAGTTTTTCAAAGTTATCATTAATTAAACATTCTTTCTTTTTTCTCGACCAACCTTTTATTCTTTTTTCCCATTCAATAGCATTATTAATTTCATT
>JAESUI010000024.1 GCA_016763135.1 Flavobacteriales bacterium | reverse complement strand
CTGCATCTTTACTCAACGCCTTAACTCTACGTTCTACATTCTTTTTTAAGATGGTAGAATAATCTAAAGGAGGTGCTATCGTTACTCTTGCATTCGCTTTATATACTTCAATTTTCTCTTTTCCAATCATATAATCTTCAGATTTTGGATCTGCACTCACTCCTAATATTACTGGTATATCATGGCTATAATGAGAACTTACTGTTAAGAATATTGGAATCACAATAACCTCATCATACCCTTCTGCATCAAATTCTTTCATTCTTGTTGCAATTGATGGTTCTGTATATTCCATAAATGCTGTAGTTACTTTACTAATTTTAGGATTAGATAAGATTTCTTCTTTTACTTGTGTTTCCACATCCAACAACATTTTTCTCCAAGACTCTGCTACTGAACCATGATTCACCAACAAAACCCCTATTTTTTTCTCTGGCGTTGTGTTAGCCTCTTCTTTTTTTGCAGTTTCTCCACCGCAAGAAAACAGCACAAATGCTGTTAATACGAATACTGTGTTAATTATTTTTTTCATTTCCCCTGTTTCTATTTAATTGATTGATATAAATTCCCTGGCCCGGGGGCACAGGGAATCTTTAATTATTTAATTATTATTTTTTGTGTTGATTTATTTTTAGCTGTAGTAAGCATTAAAAAGTAAATTCCTTTTTTTAGATTACTTACATTAATTTTTTCTTGAGTTAAACCTGTGTTACTAGAAGTTTTCGTAAAAACTTGTTTTCCTGTAACATCATATAAAGCTATGTGAGTATTATCATCACTAATAAAAGTTAAATTAATAGCTGATGTAGTAGGATTAGGATAAACATTTAGAATTTTATCCTTTTTTACATCATTTTCTATCCCTACTGTACCTACTAATTCTTTAGTGAAAATGAAGTCTCCTGTTGAGCTACCACCAAAACCAGTAAAAATAATTCGGTAAACATCTTCATTAGGAATTTCAGCAAAAAACACTAAACTATCTTCAATATCATATTGAAAAGTGCTCATATTGAATGACTTCCAGTCATAACCAATTGTTCCAATATCAAACGTATAATTTTGACCTGTATATGGTTCAATATTTACATCATTCACAGGGTAAACTTGAGCAAGTTTTACATTTATATTTGCCAAAACGCCACTTACACCATAGTAAGTTCCAGCTCCTAAGTCGGTAACATATTTGGTAAATAATAAATCCCAAGACGTTGATGCTGGTTCTCTATCTAGAGCTGTATCATTTTGAATAGAATAATATCCAAAGTTTTTACCTGAATAATTTGATTTAGTGACTGTTGCATTAACTAAATTTGAACCATTTAAATCTGCATATTGAAATGAATAAACACCACTTATTAAGCTATTAACAATCATTTTTTTGTAATCTCCATTAGCTAATTTTAAAATAAAAATTCTATCTCCAGTAACTACATGTGTAATCTGACTATAAGTTCCCCAGCCTAAATCAAATCCACTTGCTGGGGCTGTATTCTCAAAAGCACCTGTTGTCCAAGATGTATCCGAATTAATTAGTTGATTATTACTCCAGGTAAATCCCGTTGTATCTACCGTTGCCCAATCTCCAATGCTGTTACTGTATTTATATAGTTCTGTACCCATTGACCCGTTAATACGGATAGTTGAACTTCCAAATCCAACTCCATCAGAAGCAAAAGCTAAATCCCAATCATTTCTCGTGATTGCTACTTCATTGCTATTATCCAACATATAATAATTTTCGTTTGTATAGCCTGTTCCCATAGATACAGTGTCAGTTATCTGAGCAAAAGCATAACCACCTGTAATAAATGCTGTTATAAATAATAAATTTCTTCTCATAATTGATTTTTTTTAATTTTCTTATTTAGAATAATTCTAAATAACAAGGCAAATATATAAGAGAATAATGAATACATCAATACCATAAATGTGGTACTGACATTTATGGTGTTGACTTATAGGTGTTTAAAGGTGAAATATACCACGTTTGTGGTATTAGGGTTTTTAATCAAAAAAGCCCCAACTTTTGTTGAGGCTTTTCATAATATTATAAGTGAGTGAGGTTTATATAAGTCCTCTCATTAGAATAAATACGGCTGCACCAGCTAAATAACCAATTAAGGCTAACCAAGCAATTTTCTTTAAGTACCAGAAAAATGATATTTTTTCCATACCCATTGCAACAACACCAGCAGCAGAACCAATAATTAACATACTACCACCAGTACCAGCAGCATAAGCTATAAAGTGCCATGTTGTTGAATCCATCGGGTAGTTGGTCATGTCAAACATTCCCATACTTGCTGCAACTAAAGGTACATTATCAATTACTGCAGAACCAGCACCTAATAACATAACAAATACATCGCTATCCATAGAGGCTTGAACATCTTGTCCGAAAGTAAAGATTAACCCTAAAGATTCTAGAGCTGCAACAGTCATTAAAATCCCTAAAAAGAATAGAATAGATGGCATTTCAATTTTGGCTAATGCACCAAAAGTTGGGCTATCAGCATGTCCACTTCCTTCTTCAGAAGCATCACCTAAATCGGTTATGCTAAATCTACGGTTACTTATTAATTCTGCAACCATAGCAACTACAGAAAGAGATAACATCATTCCTACATAAGGAGGAAGGTGCGTTACTGTTTTAAAGATTGGAACAAATACTATCATTCCTAGTCCTAAGTAAAGCATAAAAGCTCCTTTACTATCAAATTCTCCTTCACTACTACTTGATGCAAAATTTCCTTTAAAAGCAGGTAGAAAACTTGCGATTAACGTAGGAATAATCATACAGACTAAAGATGGTAGCACTAAAAATTTGATTAGCATCATAGCGCTAACCTTATTGCCCATCCAAAGCATTGTAGTAGTTACATCACCAATTGGCGACCAAGCTCCACCAGCATTTGCAGCTATAATAATTAAACCAGCAAACCAGATTCTATCTGTTTTATCTGGCACTAATTTTCTAAGTATAGTTATTAAAACAATAGTAGCTGTAAGG
>JAESUI010000293.1 GCA_016763135.1 Flavobacteriales bacterium | reverse complement strand
GGCTTTTACCTTTCCGTCTCCTGCAATTTGCTGTTTAAACAAGTTAAAAATGTCATAATCTAAATAGTGTGCTGCATAATCAGTTCTTTTACTATGCTTCCCTTTTCGTGTAAAAGACTCCTTTTGAATATCGTACCAAGTAATAAAAATTACAAAATCAGCATTATGCTCTTCCAATAACTTTGTAAAATCTGCTTCAGAAAACTTCTTTAAATCTACCGAATTATGACCCTTTCCCTTAAATTTCCCATACTTGTACTTTATGAGTTTTTTATATGGTTTTAATTTTGCCGCTTCAACAGGAACGAATTCAAAATTTTCATCGCTATAATCTTTAAACGAATTTAAAAGGGCTTTTTCATAAGTTAAAAAAACTTTTGAAGCTGTTATTTCATTCTTTACCGCAATTTCTTCTAAATCAAATTCTGAAACAAACTCAAACCGATTAGGAGGAATAACTAATACTCTCTTTTTATTTGAGATTTGAGTAAACCCCGAACAAATTAAAACGATTATCAATATTGAAAAAAGATACCTCACTAAATAGCTTTAACTAAAAAATAATTTTTCTTACCTCGTTGGAGCAAGATGTATTTCCCGCTAATCAAATCGTCTTTATTGATTACTTTATCTTCTCCCACTTTATCTTTATTTACACTTATCGAATTTCCTTTTAACGCTCTTCTAGCTTCGCCATTAGAACCTAAGAAATTCGTTTGAACAGCCAATGCTTCTACAATGTTTATACCACTTTCAATTTCTGATAAAGCAATCTCTGCTTGTGGGACACCTTCAAAAACATCTTCAAAAATTTGTGCCGACATACTCTTCAATCCTTCAACTGCTTCCGCCCCTTTTTTAAATAAAATTTCTGAAGCATTTATTGCAGCATCCAAATCTTCTTGAGAGTGAACTCTAATTGTGATATCTTCTGCTAATGCTTTTTGCAATATTCTTAGATGTGGTGCCTCTGCGTGCTCTTTTTCAAGAGCTTCTATTTCCTCCTTACTTTTTAACGTGAAAATTCTAATGTACTTAGCTGCATCTTCATCTGACGAATTGATCCAATACTGGTAAAATTTATACGGAGAGGTTTTGGTTTTATCTAACCATACATTTCCACCTTCAGTTTTTCCAAATTTACTTCCATCAGCTTTTTTAATAAGAGGTGTGGTACAAGCAAAAGCTGGTTCACCACCTTTTCTTCTAATCAATTCTGTTCCGGTAACAATGTTTCCCCACTGATCGGAACCTCCTAATTGCACTTTGCAATTTTTGTTCTTATTCAACCAATAAAAATCATAACCTTGAATTAACTGGTAAGTAAACTCCGTAAAAGACATTCCTGTTTCTAAACGAGATTTTACAGAATCTTTTGCCATCATGTAATTTACAGGAATATGTTTCCCGATATCTCTAATAAAATCCAAGACATTAAAATTCTTAAACCAATCGTAATTATTTACCATTTCAGCAGAATTCTCACCACAATCAAAATCTAAAAATTGTTCTAATTGTTTTTTGATGCATGCGACATTATGGTTCAACGTTTCCTCATCTAACAAATTACGTTCAGCAGACTTACCAGAAGGATCACCTACCATTCCCGTTGCTCCTCCAACCAACACATAAGGCTTATGTCCAGCTTTTTGCAAATGAACTAAAATCATTATTTGCACCAAACTACCAATATGTAGCGAATCTCCTGTTGGATCAAAACCAATATAAGCTGAAGTAATTTCTTTAGCAAATTGCTCTCCTGTACCTGGCATCATATCGTGTATCATGCCTCTCCAACGGATTTCTTCTATAAAGTTCATTTCTTAAATTTTGAGTAACAAAAGTAGTAATAATGTGGAGAGTGGTAAAGGAATTTACTTATTACCAATAACCCTCTAAAATTTAAGTCCCATTTTAAATCCTCCCCATTTTGGAGAAATTCCCGTGGTAAATTGTTTAGTCGTATTTGTTCTGAAGTATTCAAAATAAATCTTTTTGCTTTTCACAACTACTCCCATGTTTATTTGATATACTAACCGTTCTATATCTTCTGCAGGAATAGTATAAGGACTCGTGTCATTAAATACCCCTCCTTGCAAAGTAGCATCATACCCGATTACATTAATTAACGGTTGAGAAAAAATATAAACTCGAAATTTATTGCTTTTTGTTCCTGTAAACGAATTATTGGTGCCCCCTAAAGTAAAATTAAACCCAAAAGAAGCATCTGTAAAAAGGGTTCCTAAACGAAGTGTCGAATTACTTTGTAAAGAAAATACTTTATTAAAGTAGAGTTGTTTTTCGTAATTAATTTCATAATTAAACACTAAATCATTTTTAACTTGATTGTGCCATCCCTGCGGAATAACATTTTCTGTAGCACGATGGATTTCTACTTGCATTTCTTTGCCAAATGCACCAGGGCCAATCAAGCCAAGATTTAACGAAGAAACAAATCGAAACTTGTGAATAGTATCTATTGTCACCAAAAAACTTTTTAGCATTATTGCAGAAGCATAGGGTCTATCTCCGAATTGAATTTCTGATTGACTCAGTGATTTTGGTGTGAACCCAATGTGTTCAACTGTCAATCCGTACTGTTTTTTACTGTTTTTTGGGGTGTATAAAAGGTAATTAATTGGATTGTTTTTTAAAGCTGGATGAGAAAACTCAAAACTATAGCCTTGTGTATAATTATAATCTGATGATGTAAAGAAATCATTATCGTAACTAAACCTAAAATATTTATCACTCCCCATTGATCGATGTGAAGCCATATTATCAATTTTTTGAGCAACCAAAAAAAATGGACTAAAAGATATAACAAAGACCACTATTTTCATTTTTACTCCCAAACTTTGGTTCCTTCAGTACAGTTTTGGCAAATATCTATGTTTTGTCTATTGGTTAGCAACGCTTTTCTAAAATTATTGTAAGGTTTAGATGTCCATATTTCTTTTAATGGAGCTTGTTCTAACTCTCCTAATTGATGGATAGCATCTTTATCAAAACAGCAAGGCACTACTTTTCCATCCCAAGTAATTACACAAGAGCTCCACATACGCCAACATTCATTTAATAACTTATTTTTTAAACGATATGTCCCATCAGTTTGCTTTTTGTAACGCGAGTATTTCTCTATGCTCGGCATTAAGTCATTTCCATGTTTAAAATCGTACAACTGTGCCGTTTTAAAACGAATTTCATCTACTCCTAATTCATCAGCTAATTTTTTTGCATCCTCAATTTGGTGTTCATTTGGTTTTACCACCAAAAACTGAAAAATAATATAAGGGGTTTTAGATTTCAATTCCTTTTTCCACTTAATTACATTTTTAGTGCCCTCAATTACTTTCTCTAAACTTCCCTTTTTACGATAGCTTTCATACGTTTCTTGTGTTGTTCCATCTATAGAAATAGTCAACCTACTTAATCCGCTTTCTATCGTTTTTTTGGCATTTTCTTTAGTTAAAAAATGAGCATTAGTAGATGTTGCTGTGTACATTTTTTTGCTATTAGCATAACTTACCATTTCCAAAAAATCAGGATTTATAAAAGGCTCTCCTTGAAAGTAAAAATTCAAATAGTAAGATTTTTTATATACCTGATTGATTACTTTTTTATAAAAATCTTGCTTTAAATTTCCTTCGGGTCGGCTAAATTGTTTTAATCCGCTTGGGCATTCGGGACAACCCAAATTACAAGCTGTAGTAGGTTCTATCGTTATGCTAATTGGCATTGCTTTTAACACGGGGTTTTTCATCCACTTAGAATAATGAAAACTCCATTTTACTCGCACAGCATTTATAATTCTTGGTAAAGAAAGCTTAGAAAGTAAATTAATATGGTCTTTGTTTATCCCAAACATAGTATCCAAAAATACTAACTTAGTGCTTATAAACGCTAGTGTAACTTTTAAAAGTAAATTAGCGTCATAATATTAAATTAACCATGAGAGTTTTATTCCTTCTAATACTATTATCACCCATTTACCTATTTGGTCAATATCAAATTAAAGGAAAAGTAGTTGATGCTAAAACAAAAGAAGCATTGGCTTTTGTAAACATTATTGCCAATAATGAGCGTATTGGAACCACCACAGGGATTGATGGAAATTTTACTTTTAATTCTCCAAATCCAATCAAGACATTAACCTTAAGCTATGTTGGTTATGAGCAAAAAGAAATCAATTTAAATGAAGAAAGAAGCTTATTGATTGAAATGAAAAAAACATCTTTTTCACTTGCTGAATTTAAGGTGTTGCCAGGAATCAACCCTGCAGAGCGAATTATACAGGAAGTCATCAATAACAGGAAAAAACATAACCCCGAAAAGAGTTTAAATTTTAAATATGAATCGTACAGTAAAATGTATTTTACTGCATTAATTGATAGCGCTATTCTTAATAGTCCTGACAAAATAATGGAGTTAGATACTAATGATCAAGAAGCCGTTAAATGGTTAGAAGATCATCATATTTTTATGATGGAATCAGTTACCGAACGAAAATATAAACAGCCTGATAAAAGCTACGAAAAGGTAATTGCATCAAGAGTTTCTGGGTTAAAAAATGCTACTTTTTCATTAATAGCAACCGAAATTCAATCGTTTTCTTTTTACAATCCAACACTCAATGTTCTTGATAAAGCTTATTTAAATCCTATTACCCCCAATGGTATTAATAAATATTTGTTTTTAATTGAAGATACCGCTTTTAGCGGAGCCGATACTGTTTTTATTATTTCATTTAGGCCAAGAAAAGGGAAGAATTTTGATGCACTTAAAGGACTACTTTACGTTAACACAGATGAATTTGCTTTACAGAATGTAATTGCCGAACCTATGGCTCAAGATGAAGACATTGCTATTAAAATTCAGCAGAAGTATGAGAAAATTGAAGGTAGTTGGTTTCCTGTTCAGTTAAATTCTAACCTAACGTTTAATAACCTAGAACTTGGTAATTATAAAATGATGGGTATAGGGAAAACATATTTAAAAAACATACAAATCAACCCTGAAATTTCTAATAAAGAATTTAGTTACATTGAAACAGAAATTGATATAAATGCAACTAAAAAAGATGAAGAATTTTGGAATAAACATAGAGGAGATACTCTTTCTCAGAAAGAAAAAAACACCTACCACGTTATTGATAGTTTAGGGAAAGCCGAAAATTTTGATAAAATGGTTGGTGGACTAGAAGCGTTGCTAACAGGCCAAATAAGATGGGGGCCAATAAATTTAGACCTCAACAGGTTTATTGGCTACAACGAGTATGAAGGTTTTAGATTGGGTGCCGGATTGCATACTAATAAACGAGTTTCAAAATGGTTTTCTATTGGGGGCTATGGTGCTTATGGTTTTCGTGATAAAGACGCAAAATATGGGGGTGATATAGATTTTTTAATTCATCCAAGAAATGATGTGAGTTTAAATTTTTCTTATCAAAAAGATGTTGCAGAACCAGGAGTAACTCAATTTTACGATTTTAAAATTCCTTTGCTTTCTTCAGCTGGTAACCGCTTGTTTTATTTAAGTAGAATGAATAAAATAGAGAAAGTTGAAGCTAGGGTTAAGTTTAGAACATTCCGTTATTTAAAAGTTTACGTTTTTGGGAATCAAGAAACCGTTGAAGTTACCAATGATTATTATTTCAAAAAACGAATTGATGCTAATACTATATTGAGAGATCAATATTATACTTTTAATGAAGTTGGTGTTGAGTTTCGATACGCCTATAAAGAAAAGGTTATTAAAACTTTGAATGGAAAATATCCTAAAAAAAGTAACTACCCTATTATTTATGCAAAAATAGAACAAGGGTTAAAACAGCTTGATGGTGAGTATGAATATACTCGTTATACCGTTCGTGCAGAAAAAAAATTCCACATCAATAATCTTGGGAGACCAAGTTTTTCAGTTGAAGCTGGATTAATTAATGGGCAAGTTCCACAGCATAAACTAAACAGCTCTTTAGGTACATTCAAACCGAATACCTTTTTGATTGCCTCTGAAAACACATTTGAAACCATGTTGCCTTATGAGTTTTTTTCCAGTGAATATGTCCATGTTCATTTCAGACATAGTTTTGGCTCTTTACTATTGAAAATTAAAAAATTTCAACCTGAGATCATTGTAACTTCTAGTGCTGGATTTGGAGCTTTATCCTACGAAGGGTTTCATGGCGGAGAAACGTTTAACACCATGGAGAAAGGATACTATGAGTCGGGATTAATAATGAACAAGTTAATCAATAAGTTATTAGGTGTTAACCTTTCCTTTTATGGCGTGGGTGTTTTCTATCGTTATGGGCCTTATAAATTACCAAAGGAAAGCGATAACCTTACAGTTAAAATGACCTTTAGCTTTACACTGTAATGGATGATAAGGTTAGAAAAATATTGCACATTGACATGGATGCTTTCTATGCATCTGTAGAGCAACGAGACAATCCAGAGTTAAGAGGGAAACCTTTAGCAGTTGGAGGTTCTCGACACCGAGGAGTTGTTGCTGCAGCAAGTTATGAAGCTAGGAAATACGGTGTAAAATCTGCTATGCCATCTTCAATTGCTTACAGAAAATGTCCGCACCTAATATTTGTAAAACCTCGATTTGAAGCATACAAAAAAGCCTCTCAACAAATTAGAGAAGTGTTTGAAGAATATACAGATTTAGTTGAACCTTTATCATTAGATGAGGCTTATTTAGATGTTACTGAAAATAAATTTGACATTGAATTTGCTATGGATATAGCAACTGAAATCAAACAAAAAATTAAAGCCAAAACAAATCTTACTGCTTCTGCTGGAATATCTTACAACAAATTTTTAGCAAAGATAGCTTCCGACTACAATAAACCTGATGGGTTTTATGTGATTACACCCAAAATGGCTGAACCATTTATTGAAAAATTACCCATCGAAAAATTTTTTGGCGTAGGAAAAGTAACTGCTAAAAAAATGCATCTTAAAGGTATTTTTACTGGAGCTAATTTAAAAAGAAAGTCAGAGGAGCAACTAACGCTTTGGTTCGGAAAGGCTGGAAAATATTATTACAATGTTGCTCGAGGAATTGATAACAGAAAAGTTAACCCAACAAGAATTAGAAAATCTTTAGGAGCAGAACGCACCTATGAATTTGATATTACCAACAAAGAAGAGATGATTACCAACATTGATCATATTGCTGAAATTTTGATTAAACGCATAGAAAAATCTGGAGGAGCAGGGAAATCATTAACCCTTAAAGTCAAATATGGTGATTTTCAACAAATTACTCGAAGTAAAACTTTAACAGAAAAATTAAGCAATCAGCAAATTAAAAGTATTGGGTTAGAATTACTCGAATCAATTCCTAATATAGAAAAAGGTATTCGTTTAATTGGCTTACAAACAGCTAATTTTGAGCAGTTAACTAAAGATGTTTTTTTAGGGCAATTAGAATTTGATTTTTAACATATTTCAAAAAACTCTTGTTTTGAACGATAATATCTTTAGTCATTTTTTTAATGACTTCTCCAGCCTGTATAATCATTGCATCATCATTTGGAAAAGGCAAAGGTTTAGTAGTATTTAACTCTTTTACTGTTTCTGGCCGTAGGGCTTCTAAATTTCCAAAAGCCAAAACGTAATGATTTTCAAATAGAGCATCAGCAGTAATTGGTTCTTTTTTTAAGAGTTTATCCGTTACATTGTCATAATACTCTAAATCCCCAGAAATACGAGCCGTTTTCTTTTGATGAAACCTTGTCACCTTACAAACAATTGTTTTGTATCTCGGGATCTTAACGTCATTACCCAAACTATCTTTAGTAACATTTCCATTGGCATCTAATACATAATCAAAGCCATCTTCAACCTCTCTACTTTCTGTAGTTGAATTATTCGCTACCCCATTTGGTGTAACATCAATTAGTTTTAAGCTTAAAATAACGGAGTAATGATATAAGATTGTAGTATCAATATATGAATCATAATTCGTCCATTTTTTATCCAAATCATTTACATTGATATTTTGAATTTCTTCCATCATTGCTTCTGGAACAGCAATTTGCGCATTATCTTCTATCCTAAAAAACACATTTGTCTTCCCAGCCAATCGTGCTGTAACAACTTTTTCTTTTACATCTTTATAATTAGGGTTGAATTTTTGAGCTTCTTTATATCTATCATAAGCTTTACGAGCCTCAAACCTGTCGTTTTTAGCCATGTGCTCCTCTCCTTTTGCATAAGCATATTCAGTTGCATTATTTTTAGCTGTAGAAAGCTCTCCAGAAAAATCTCTCTCTTCATAATTAATACCCACTGGAGGCAATGAAGCAGCAATGTCTTGATGCTTATTCATTTTAACATATAAGTAATATATTTTCCCCCAGTTCGCTGGGTTTCCTTCTTGTTTTAAACGATTTACTTCCGTATTGTCTCTCTCATAAGCCATTCGGTAGGCATCGTTAAATGTATCTACTTCTTCAAATTTTCCAGGATTTTTTCTAATCTTTTTTGCTGATTTTTTAATGGCAGCATCATAGTTTCC
>JAESUI010000292.1 GCA_016763135.1 Flavobacteriales bacterium | reverse complement strand
AACCCAGTAGTAGTAAGACCTGATTGAACAAAAGGGAGACCGCCTATTGCTTGGTCTATTGTACATGGTGCAGGAGGTGGTGCAGGTGTGGCAGTAAAATTCAATTGCCAAGCATTTAAAAAACCAGTATCTCCGCCAGCATCATCAGTTATGCATAATTGCCAGTTTCCATTAGCATTTTGTCCATTATTAACGTTCCCTAAATCACCTTCTGGAATATAAGTGTTTTGGAATGGTGCAGCTCCACCTGTAACTAATCCAGCAGCTCCAGCCATATCAAAAACCGTGTAAGGTCCAGCATTATTATTTGAACCACTTCCATAATTGTTTCCGCCACCACCGTTGTCAGTACTTAATTCAACTCTTGTCCCATCAGGTGCTTCCAACCAAATGTCTAAATCGCCATCATAAGTATGATTTATTTTGATAGTAACTGTTTGTAAACCATAAGTTCCATCAATAATTCCAACTCCAGCAACAGCTATACTTGAGCAAACTTCTGGTCCAGAATCTGGAATGGTAAGATTTGTTCCTGTAGAAAATGTTTGTGAAAAAACGGAAATGCTAAATGTTGTTAAAGCTAGTACAATTCCTAGTTTGTAATATTTTTTCATGTTCATTTTTTTTTAAATCGGTTTATCGATTATAACTTTTACATTATTGTTTTAAAATTTCGTCACTGCAATCTTTAGTGAAAATACTTTCATTCTTTCTTAAAAGGATTAGAGATTCAAATTCACTTTCTAATAAGTCCCTAATCACATCATAACTTTTGTATTCGTTGTTCAGAACCTCAAAGCCAATGATATTGTGGGAGTGGCAAATAGCATAAACATCTATTGCAGTATTATTCTGTAAAAATGAAAGAATATTTTCATATACACTATTATCAGAATTACCTACACCAATTACATAAGAGTTATTCTTAATTGGATTACTTTCAGCAGTGTTATTAGATACTGATTGTGAATATGCAATTGTATTAAATGCTATTAGTGTTATTAAGATTAAAAACTTCATCTAACTTCGTTTAAGTGGTTTCACTTAACCAAGACGTAAAAAGCACGTACGTGGTTGCATTTTGTGAGTCCAATATAATCTTTATTTTGCATGGCAGAACGGACACTTTTAAACATTCGATGAAAAGAATAATATTGTCGATAAATACTCGTAATCAGTAGATTAATAAATTTATTATTTTATATTCTTAACAAACAGTTTTATTTAAATAATTAATCATATTTATTTACCAAAAATTTATTTTAGCATTCCAATTAAATCCTAGAATCGAACTTAAAAGTTGTTATTTCCTTTATTCTATAAAAAGAAAGAAATAACAACTTAAAATTCTATTTTTACTATTATAATAATAGCATTTATAGATGATTCCATTTTCACCACCCAAAATATATGATGAGTTAATTGATGAAGTGATTGATACGCTAAAATCTGGGTGGATTACTACTGGTCCTAAAACAAAATTATTTGAGAAAGAGCTTACTAAATTTAATGGAAATAAAAACACGTTATGTTTAAACTCTGCTACTGCTGGACTAGAAATTATGCTAAGATGGTTTGGTGTAAAAGAAGGTGATGAAGTAATCGTTCCAGTTTATACTTATTGTGCATCAGCAAATGTTGTGGTGCATTGTGGCGCAAAACCTGTTTTTGTTGATGTTGGAGATGATTTTAATATTACTGTTGACAAAATAAAAGCTGCGATTACCGAAAATACGAAAGTGATAATGCCTGTCGATTTTGCTGGTTTCCCTTGTGATTATAAGGAGATAAACGATTTAGTTTGCTCTCCTGAAATAAAAGGAAAGTTTAATTCTAATAATGATATTCAAAAACAACTAGGTAGAATATTAGTGTTGTCAGATGCAGCACATTCTTTAGGGGCAGAATATAATGGTAAAAAAACGGGAAGCTTAACGGATGTTTCTGTGTTTTCATTTCATGCAGTTAAAAACTTAACTACATCAGAGGGTGGGGCAGTAGCTTTAAATTTACCAGCTCCATTTAATAATGAAGAAATTTATAATTATTTGTGTACTAAAACATTACATGGGCAGAATAAAGATGCATTAGCAAAAACTAAAGTAGGCTCATGGAGGTATGATGTAATTGAAGCAGGTTATAAAGCTAACATGACAGACATACAAGCAAGTATGGGATTGGTAGAACTTAGACACTACAGTGGAGAAACGTTAGTTCGAAGAAAAGTGATTTTTGATGCTTATACAAAAGCATTTTCAACATATAGTTGGGCTCAAATTCCTACTTATCAAACATCAAAAAAAACAACTTCATATCATTTGTATCCTTTAAGAATAAAAGGAGTTAAAGAAGAACAAAGAGATCAAATTATTCAACTTATTTTTGAAGCAGAGGTTTCGGTTAATGTTCACTTTCAACCATTACCATTACTAACTTTTTATAAAAATATGGGGTATGATATAGCTGACTTTCCTGTAGCTTATGATAACTATTCACGAGAAATAAGTTTACCTGTTTATTATAATTTGTCTGACGATAATGTAAATACAGTTATTAATGCTGTTGTGAATGCTGTAGATAGCGTATTAAATGGCTAAGCGATTATTCGATATAATATTGTCATTTATTGGGATTCTAGTTCTTCTTCCCTTTTTTCTAATTATCTCACTAATTATTGTATTGGATTCTAAGGGAGGTGCTTTTTACCTTCAACAAAGAGTAGGGAAGGATAGTGTTGATTTTAATCTTTTTAAATTTAGAACAATGAAAACTGATTCTGATAAGAAAGGATTATTAACGGTAGGAAATGATTCTCGTATTACTAAAGTAGGAACTACTTTGCGTAAATATAAACTAGACGAGCTTCCTCAGTTATTTAATGTATTATTTGGGTCAATGAGTCTTGT
Source organism: Flavobacteriales bacterium (assembly GCA_016763135.1). Classification (GTDB taxonomy): domain Bacteria; phylum Bacteroidota; class Bacteroidia; order Flavobacteriales_E; family Vicingaceae. The sequence continues at coordinate 3,145 of JAESUI010000292.1, read as the reverse complement.
CGGGCCAAGACCTGAAGTAAGAAAATACGTTAATTTATATACTGCGGAGCAGCAAAAAATATTAAATGTTAAACCAGGGATAACTGATTATGCCTCTTTAGAATATTTTAATGAGAATGCGTTATTAGCAAATTCCGAAAACCCAGAAGAAACTTATATTAAAGAAATACTTCCTGCTAAAATTGAGTTAAACAAACGGTACATTAAGAACATAGGTTTAGCTACAGATATCTCTATTATTTTTAAAACCTTTTCGAAAATAATCAGTTAGGAGTTTTTGCTTTCTTTTGTTTTTTTCTTTTTACCTCCAAACCTTCTTACTTTGTAAGTAAAGCTTAACATAACGTACCTACTTATAGTAGTTACCCTTTCATCTTCAATATAATTGAGTTGGCTGGTTCTATTTATTCCTACATTTTGATTAAAGATATCATAAACAGATAATTTTAACAACCCACTTTTTCCTTTTAAGAATCGTTTAGAAATATGAGCTCTCCAAATTGGAATGTCAGGATTATCTGCAAATTGATCTCCAGAATATTGAGTATATTCTACATGAGTACTAAATGTCCATGTTTTTAAGAAATCGATAAATAAATCAGCATAATAACCTGTAGTGAGGTACTCTTGATCTAAGCTACTACTAATAGAATATGCTGTTGTATTATGGCTAATTTTAGTTCCAACTTTAACATCCACAATGTCTTTACCTCTATTTTCTATACTAAAATCAATTCCATTATTGTACCGGTCTACATCATTGGCATCGGTATTAACAAATAAAATACTTTTATTATAAGAGGAGTTGAGCCTAATATTTATTTTACTTCCTAAAGGTCTAATTGGTGATCCAAAATAAATATAAGCGGATAAAGCATAGTCGTTATCAACATTGACTGGTGTTATTGTTTGTACAAATCTACTATCAATGGATTGTGAGTTTGTAATCTTGTTTTTTGTATAGGTTCCGCTTAACATACCAAAAATATTTACAAAAGAAAATCGGTTAAATGACATTAGTCTTAACCTTAAATTATGTCGGTATTCTGAAGTAAGGTCGGGATTTCCTTGATATATATTTAAAGGATTACTATTGTCAATAGTAGGTTGTAGCTGTTCTAATGATGGCTCTTGAACATTGGTGGTGTAGTTTAGATTTAAACGAGTAGATTTTGTAAAACTATAATTCCATTTTAAACGAGGAAGTACATTCCAGTTAATACGTGTTGTATCAAAATTAGTAGTTACTATTTCTCCATCTAATGTAGATTTTTGAGCTGCTGCACCAATTGTTAACTTTGATTTATCGGTATTAAATTTAAAGTTCAATTTATAGTTATCATAGTCGAAATTGTTATTGTAAGCTAAACTCAAATTACTATTAAACACTTCTGTATTAGGGGCAGGGATGTCAAAAAAGTCTTTTATGTATTCATAATTATAATTACTTCTTTGGTAACTTAATTCTAAATACTTTCTTTTTCCAACAGGTTCGGTATAGCTAACTTTTCCAGAGTAGTTGAATTGATTATTGTTTTCATCTTGAATTTGCTTAATGTTTGAAGTTGTAACTCCCCCAAAACCATCAGCAAAACTGTTTTGAGATTCTACAAAATATCTTTTTTCATTATCAGATGTACCATAAGATACATTTGCAACTAATGATCTTCCTTTTTTCTGGAATCGTTTACCATAAGTTAATTTTCCATCTCCTGAAAGGTTTGTTCCTGTAGATTGATTGTTGTTATTACTGGAGTTTAAAAAATTATCATTGGCATCATTACTTTGGCTTGTAGTATAAGAAAATACATTTCCTTCACTATAATTAAAGTTGACTTTAATTTTTAAATCTTGGGTAGTATCTATTTTATGATCGTATTTAATTCTAAAACTATGGTTTCTATTAAACTGGTTTTCGTTGTCTTTCTCAAGAGAATTGAAATCAGTAGAGTCTGTAATATATTGTCTGTCAGACTCTCTGTAAACTTTTTTTGTTAATTCACTGTAGAAGTAACTGCTCGAGAGATTAATTTTAGGAGTAAGGTCTTTATTCCAGTTAATTCCTCCCGCTGTAGTTGTTGTAAAACCGTCATCAGGATTATTGTTCATTGGTATCGATGATCCACCACCTCCACCAAATGCATTAGCACTTCCTCCAGAAAAATTAAGATAATCTTTGTAAGAAAACCCTTGTTCATTAGTATTGTTGAACATTCCTAAAACGGATAATTGCATGTCATTTTTAAATTTGTTGATGTTAAGCTTGTTGTTGAACATGCCATTTTCATCATTAAAATCCCCAGTTCCTTTAGCGGTAACACCTCCACCAGCAGTAACATTTCCAAACACTCCTTTTTTACGGTCTTTTTTTATCTTTAGATTAATTGTTTTGGTTCTATCTCCATCATCAATCCCTGTCATTTTAGAGGCATCAGAAAAATCATCATAAACTTGAACACTTTTAACCATGTCGGCAGGTAAATTTTCTGTAGCTGTTTTGGTATCATCACCAAAAAACTCTTTACCATCTATTAATACTCTCTGAACTTCTTCGCCTTGCGCTTTAATAGTCCCATCACTTTCAACTTCTATGCCTGGTAATTTCTTTAATAATGCTGCTACATTATCTTCAGGTTGCGTTTTAAAAGCAGCAGCATTAAATTCAATAGTGTCACCATTAATGATTACAGGAACTATTTCTTCAACAATGTTAACTGTTTCAAGTAAAGCTTGCTTAGTTTTCATTTGTAGTGTGCCTAGGTCAACGTTTTTCTTATCACTGGTTAATGAAATACTTTTGTAATAACTATCATACCCAATAAAAGATATTTGTAGAATGTACTTGCCAGCTTTAGCACCTTTAATTGAAAATGAACCTTCAGAATTAGTAGTACTAAATTTATAAAAAGAAGAATCTGCAGGATTTAATAACATGACTGTAGAACCAGGCATTGTTTCTCCCGATTTCTTTTCTGCAACTTTTCCTGTAACATTTATGTTTTGTGAAAAAGCAGAAGTTATTACCCCTAAAAAGAGTAGGGGAATTAGGAAATATTTGAAATGGATGTTTTTCATGTTAATGCCTTCTTCCTCCACCATGACCACCCCGAGCACCATTCTTTCTCATTTCTTTCATTTTCTTTTT
>JAESUI010000291.1 GCA_016763135.1 Flavobacteriales bacterium | reverse complement strand
TAAACCCACTTACAAAGAGTTTTCCATCCCATAAAAAACGATAAAAATCATCAGATAAACAAGGAATAGCTACTATAAATATAAGCCTAAAAATCATTGAAATCCATAGCAGAATATCAGTTTCTTTTTTGTCGTTAGTCGTAAAAACAAAAAAGAAGTAGAGTATGAAACCAACTCCAAATAAGATCGCTAAATGTTGAAAATTTTCACGTTCTAAAAAGTAGCCGAAACATACATAAACTGCAGCGAAAAGTATTGCAAGTATGTATTTAAATGGTGACAATAGTTATTTTATCGATTTTCGTGAGTGGAACAGTGAGTAAAAAGTCACATATCCAAACCCCAAAAATAACATAATATGGAAAGGGATTAAAGTAAAATCGTTATAATGAAAAGCAGATAAAATTCCAAAAAGGAAATATATGGTAAGTAGAAATTCAAATACTGTTAAGAAACTTACACTACTAACTAAGTATTTGTTCTTTTTCCAAATATCCTTACTATCAATAATATTAAATTTTGGAGTCCTTATAAAAGGAGATTTTTTACCCATATAACCTTCAATTACGGCTATCGCATTGTGTAATGATAAGCCCATAGAAACCGATAAAAACAAAGGAAATAAAAGTATAAAATGAACAAATGCTTTAAGTTTATTTTCATAGCTACTCGATAGAGAAACAAAATAATAAACACTTAAAAAGATTACACTTATAATAAAGAAACTACCGAGTTTAAAAAGTAAATCATATTCCACAAAATTATTTTTTATCATTAGCATTGGGATGCTTAAGACAGAAAGTAAAACAATACAGATAAAAATAGAACTGTTCATTAAATGGAACAATGCATGAAGTTTTGTTCTAAAGGGGAGTTCTTTATTTTTAAGAACTTTCAATAAATTTTTCCGCGTACATTCAGCAGCGCCTTTTGTCCATCTAAATTGTTGGGTTTTTAGTGCATTCATTGCTGCAGGTAATTCTGCGGGAGAACCTAGTTCTTCGAGGTATTTAAACTTCCAGCCTTTTAGTTGCGCGCGATAGCTTAAATCTAAGTCTTCAGTTAAAGTATCTGCTTCCCAACCTCCAGCATCTTCAATACATGATTTTCTCCAAATACCTGCAGTTCCATTAAAATTAATGAAGTGATTTCCGAAATTTCTACCAGTTTGTTCTACTGTAAAATGAGCATCTAATCCAAAAGCTTGTAAACGGGTTAGTAACGAATAATTTTTATTGAGATGTTCCCATTTGGTTTGAACAACACCTATTTTTTCATCCTTGAAATAGGGAAGTGTTTTGGTTAAAAATTCTGCTTTAGGTAAAAAATCAGCATCAAAAATGGCAATGAATTCACCTTTGGCAATTTCTAACCCTTCTTTTAAAGCGCCAGCTTTATAGCCAACTCTTGTTTCCCTACGGTGCTGGTAAATATTAAATCCTAAGGCTTTGTATTCTGCTACTTTTTTGGCTACAATTTCTACCGTTTCATCAGTTGAGTCATCTAAAATTTGTATTTCAAATTTATCTTTTGGGTAATCAAATTTTGTGATAGAGTCGATTAATCGCTCTACTACATAAAGCTCATTATACAATGGTAATTGAATGGTTACAAAAGGTAGTGCATCTTTATCAATAGGGTTAAGCCTATCTTCTTTTTTGTTATTCCGCAAATAATTAATCACCAAATTAATTTGCACAATACTGTACAAAAAAATAAAGGAAAGGGTTAAGCCATATATAATTATTAATACTATTTCCATTGTTATATTGCGTTCAAAATTACCATTATAAATATTTAAAAATGGTGGTTATAATTTTGTAGCCTGCTCCAATTGTTCCTTTAAGTGTTCCAGAAACTTTAGAAAAACCAATTCTTACTCTATAATTCACTGGCACCTCACAAGTTTTCATCTTTTGTTTGGCAGCTTTCACTTGCATTTCTACTGTCCAACCGTAAGTTTTATCCTTCATTCCAAGAGCAATTAAGCAATCATACTTTATAGCTCTAAAAGGTCCTAAATCGGTGTATTTTACACCATAGAATAGCTTTAGCAGAAAAGTAGCTAACCAGTTACCAAAAATTTGTTGGGGAGTCATCGCTCCTTTTTCTAAATTTCCTAAAGCACGAGAACCAATTACCATATCCATATTTTGTTCAATAATTGGTTGAATTACATCAATCATTTCTTCAGGATAATCAGAGTAATCAGCATCTAAAAAAACAATAATATCAGGTTTAATTTCTTTTTGAGCAACGTGATCCATTCCTTTTAAACAGGCATTTCCATAACCCATGTTTTTTTCTTCAAGTACTGTTGCTCCAGCATTAATAGCATTAATGGCTGTTTTATCGGTAGAGTTATTATTGATTACAATAACTTCCCGAACAATTTCCTTAGGAATATCATTAACCACATTTCCAACAGAATTTTCTTCATTGAAAGCAGGAATTATTACATCGACAATTGGATTATTCTCCATATTCTTTTATTTCAATATAATCTCCATTTTGATTTAGGGTAACCCAAGTTCCTACTTTAATATTGTTTTTAAAATTTCCAACATATTTTGGTTTTCCATTTTCATAAATGTGGTGAAACCCATTTTTAATTTCCCCAACATAGTGACCTTCTTGAGTTTTTTGTCCATTATCAGCGTACATTATCCACCATTCTATTTTACTGTCGGTGGCATAATTTCCTTCAGATTTAAGCTGTCCGTTTGTGTAATAGAATTTCCAATAACCATCTTTTTTTCCTTTAATGTAGTTTCCTTCTTTCTTTCTTTTTCCCTTTTTTGAATAGGAAGACCAATAACCTTGTTTTAATCCTAATTGATATATTCCTTCAGATTTCTTAAGCCCACTTTCAAAATAAAATGTCCAATACTCATTTTTTTCATTGTTTAGTAACCACCCTTCATTCTTGATTTTTCCGTTTTGATAATAGTTTTTTAAGTAAGATTTTTCGTTCCCTTTTTGGTAAAGCAATTCAGATTTTAACATTTTTTTTGCATAAAACTCTTTCTTAACCTTAATGTTTTGAGTAAACAATAAAGTAGAATAACAAAGCGCTATGATTATAAGTAGACTTCTCATTTTAACTTAACCTCTTCTTTTCCTATCAAAATAGGGTTATCGTTAACTCTATCAATATCTGGAGCATTTTCTAGCTTTAAAACGCCTCTAGGGCAAACGGCCGAACAAACTCCACAACCCACACAAGAAGAACGCACAATGTTTTGTCCTTTTTGAGCATATGCTCTAACATCAATTCCCATTTCACAATAGGTAGAGCAGTTACCACAAGAAATACATTGTCCACCATTGGTTGTAATTCTAAAACGTGATTTGAATTTCTGTACCAACCCTAAATAAGCGGCTAACGGACAACCAAATCTACACCAAACTCTGTTTCCCATTAAAGGATAAAACCCTGTTCCAATAACCCCAGCAAAGATAGATCCTATCCAGAAGCCATACCAACTTTGTAGGCTTGCGGTTTGAATTCCTAGAACTGTTGTTGCCCCAGAAAAATACGTGTACAATGTTGCACCAGTCATTACCGTTGCAAAAACCAAAACCAAATGGATAATATAACGTTCAAATTTCCATGCTTTCAACGATTTATCTGATAAATGGCGGTAAGGATCTCCTAATGTTTCGGCTAAACCACCACAACCACAAACCCAACTGCAATACCATCTTTTTCCTAAGAAATAAACCATTACAGGAATTACAACTATCGTTAGCAAAATACCCCAAACGAGCATAAATAATCCAAGATTTCCACTATCTAAAAGACTATTAATATTCCAATCGAAAAAGAAGGTATAATTAAGTGGCCATGCATTTTTAAAATCGTACCAAGGTTGGTTAAATCGCACTAACATTTCGGGGATTAAAAAAGCAAAAGCAATTTGAAAAAACCAGACAACTGTTGTTCTAATTACTTGGTATAAATTGTGACGGTATTTTACATACATTTTTACTGCAAAAACAGTCATTACCGAACAGTAAATTAACCCATACATAAACCACTGACTAGCAGGATTTCCGCTTAACGCTAAACTAATAGGGTTAGTAGCTAATATTGGATTTATTAAAAAATCGGAAAAAAAATACAATAAAAAATAGAAGCTTATAAAAAAGGCTGCAACAAGCATTCCGCCCCAACCTCTATTTGTTGCACTGTGTTGAAAAAGTGCATTGTTCTTTATTCCTGCTGGACCTAATAAAATAAAATCTGGAATAATGTAAAGTAAACCACCAATAATTGCTAGTCCGAAAGTTAAAAAGAAAGCCAACCATTGGTTATTGTTTACCGGGCTATTTACAGTTTCTTGCAACAGCGGAAACGTAAAATCTTTATGCACCTTACTCCAATCTACCCATATAACTTTGCTCCATTCTTTATTTATTTTTTCATCTTGGCCACCTTCTGTTTGCCACTTTTGGATATTTACTTGGTGAGCTTCGCTTGATTTTTCAGCAAGTTCAATTAATTTAGATGACAACTTAAAAGAGCTAAATGTTTTTCCAACAATTTGACTATTGGCATCAGCTATAAAAATTTCGCTCTTTATGCCTTTATTGTTTATCCAGGAATTAAATTTTTCTTCAGAAACTTGATATTCTCCAACAAATATACTTCCAACAAAAAATGAAAAACCAATAATACAAACAACTAATCCTATGTTTTTTATGAACTTCATAGTTTAATTTTTTGAAAATATTCGTTTCCAATCTCGTTTTCTAACCTTAAGATTTGTTCCTTTTTCTTGATTGTATTGATTGATTATTTCTTTTTCATATTGTTTATAAAATTCAGCATCAAAATTGGCATCTTTTAAATGCTCCAGAGCATATTCGATTGTTGCTTCTCCATTAATCCATTTTTCACAAACTTCATGTCGTAAACGAATACCAAAGGTGTTAACGCCTAATAATTTATTAGAAGCTTTATCAAACACTAAATGCAAACAAATCTCACCTTTCTCATGTTCCCAATAAAAGTCTGCTTCATTTTCTCTTAATTCACTATTCACCCAACCATAAGTTTGGTATTCAATGTCAAAAAACTTTGCAGAATTAAACCAAACCCCTGGTTTATATGCTGTTTTATTACCACAAATAGTTTGAGCGAGTGTTTCTCCCATCATTCTTCCAGTGTACCAAACTTGTTCTAAATTTTTTCTTCCTGTGGGGTGCTGATGAAACTCTGCACAGTCACCAAGAGCATAGATGTTAGGAATATTTGTTTCTAAGTATTCATTGACTAAAACGCCTCTATTGGTTTCAATATTTCCTTCTTTCATAAAGGAAATATTAGGACTAACCCCAGCAGTTAAACCAACAAATTGACATTCTATTTCTTCATTATTCGTTGTGATAATAGCTCTTGCTCGGCCATTTTCATCAGGTAATATTTCTTTTAATTCAATATTAAAACGCAAATCTACTCCATGTTTTTTAATGTGTCGAGAAATTAAATCACCTTCTCTTTTTGGAAGAACTCCTCCCCAAAATCGATCTTCCCTAACCAAAAAAGTAACAGCAATTCCTCTAGACAAAAACATTTCAGCCATTTCTACACCAATTAATCCACCACCAATGATTACTGCACGTTTTGTAGTTGGAGAATATTCTTCCATCGATTCTAAATCTTGATAAGAATATAAGCCTTGAACGGCTTTTAAATTTTGACCAGGCCACCCAAACTTATTAGGTTTGGAGCCTACAGCTAAGATTAACTTATCATAACTCAAACCAGTTCCATTATCTAGTTTTAACTGTTTATTTTGTGTGTCAATAGTTTGAACATAAGCTTTTAGTAAGCCAATTTTATTCTTTTCCCAAAACCAATCTTCATAGGGCTTGGTATGCTCAAATTTCATGTGACCCATGTAAATGTACATCAGTGCAGTTCTAGAAAAGAAAAAATCTGTTTCAGCAGAAATCACAGTGATTTTTTTATCACTTAACTTTCTAATGTGACGAGCAGCCGTAATTCCAGCTATTCCATTCCCAATAATTACAACGTGTTCCATTTCAGGCTTGTTTTTTACAAATAAAAGCAGAACATTTGAATTTTGCTGTCAATATACTGACATACTTGTTCAAAATAAATGCTTTATTTTGTTACTATACTTTGATAAAAATATGAATAAAAGTAACGGCCTTATTTTCTTTTGTTTCTTGTTATTAACAGCATCTGTTAATGCTCAAGAAGAAATTGACACAAAAAGTGTTCAGGATTATACCCCTTCTATTCTAATTAATAAAGGTCAAACGGAATTTAAACTGTTTAATAGTTTATATACTCAAACTTTATTTTTTGATGACGAAGGAAATAAACAAGATGCTGGGGGAAGAAGTACTTTTTACACTTCTATTGTGGAATACAATTATGGATTGTCTCCTCGAGTATCAATAGGCGGAGAGCTTTGGTTTAGGTCTGTTTATGCTGGTGCAACAAGTTCGAGTGCAACAAATGTTTTAGCGTTTTCTAATTCATCTAAATCAAGAACGGGAATTAATCTTTTAGGCATGAAAGTTAAATTTAATCCAGTAAAAAAATGGAAACAATTTAGCGTGCAAAGTGGCTTGATGCTTAGTGTTATATCAGATCCTCAAAGTGAAAAACTAGACAGGCCATTTTTAGATAACAATAGACACTTATGGATTACTAAATTTTTGTATGATAAAAAGATATCTGAAAAATTTCAAGTGTTTACACAATAATCGACATGGGTAAGTATTGATAAAAATTTATCTGACGAAAATACAAATGTGGCAGTGCCTTTTGATTTGTTCTTGAGCTATTTCCCTACAAAAAAAATAACGATTTATTTACAAAATCAAATTTGGCCAACCATAGGTGATAAAGGATTGTCTTCTTATTTTGTGCAAGAAGGTTTAGGCTTAAAATATCAACTATTTAAAGGCGTAGAATTAGAAACATCTTATACAACCTTTATTCTTGGTGAAAACGCTGGCGCGGGTCAAACGTTTAATTTAGGGATAAGAGTTCTTCATTGATTGAACATTATTTTTTACATTTACTCATTCGTTGATAACTAAACATTCTGTTTGGCTTAATGTTTGATTTTTAGCACTTTAAAATTACATCATGAAAAAACTAATACCATTTCTTATTATAGCAATTCTATTTGCATCGTGTAAATCTTCAAGCAAACAACTTTCCACAGGAAACTATGATGCTGCCATTAAAAAATCAGCAAAAAAGATTAGAAAAAATCCTGGAAAATTTGAAGAGGTAGATACATTTAACGATGCCTACCGAATGGCTTATGATAGAGACAATACGGAAGTAAATCGTTTAAAACAAGAAGGAAACCCAGCGAACTGGGGAAAAATATATTACTTATATGTTAAAATGAATAAGCATCAAGACATTGCTGCTTCATTGCCTCCAGTGGGTATTAAT
>JAESUI010000290.1 GCA_016763135.1 Flavobacteriales bacterium | reverse complement strand
TCGCCAATTTTGTGAAAACTCTGGATTACCTGCATGGCACCCTCCGAAAAAAGAAGGTTTTTTCAGGTATTTAGTAGTTAGAAAGAGTTATTTAACCAATCAGTTTTTAATTAAACTGGTAACCAGTAGCACTGGTATGGAAAATTTTAAATTTGATGAATTCATCTCTCTAATTAATAATCTATTTGGCGATAGAGTTGCAGGATTACTCCACACCATTAATGATGACATTGGAGACAATGCTCAATCACGATTAGGGTACGAAACTATTTTGTTTGGAGAAAATACCATTAAAGAAAAATTACTCGGTATGACATTCGAAATAAGTATGCAAAGCTTTTTTCAAACCAATCCGAAATGTGCTGAATTACTCTATCAAAAAACAATTGATTATGTTTTTGAAGATAATAACATTGACGATACTGTTATTATGGATTTGTTTTGTGGTACCGGAACTATAGGTCAACTAATTGCATCTAAAACAAACAGTAAGGTTATTGGTGTTGACATTGTAGAAGATGCCATTAAAAACGCAAAGGGAAATGCTAAAACAAATAATATTGATAATATAGAGTTCTTTGCTGCAGATGTAAACAAGTTTTTAATAGAGTACCCAGAATATCAAAACAAAATAGGAACAATTGTGCTAGACCCACCAAGAGCAGGCATATCTAAAAAAGCACTTAAAAAAGTAGTTGAATTAAATGCAAACCGTATCGTTTACGTAAGTTGTAATCCTTCCACTCAAGCACGAGACATGGAAATACTATTTGAAGCAGGTTATCAATTAAAAAAAATGAGTTTAGTAGATCAATTCCCGCACACTTCACACATTGAAGCTATTGCGCTGTTTACAAAATAAGATGAAAGAAGAAATTCATAAATGTATAGAAGTTTTAAAAGCAGGAGGACTTATTCTCTATCCAACCGATACCCTTTGGGGAATTGGCTGCGATGCTACTAATGAAACAGCAGTTCAAAAAATTTATGACTTAAAACAACGATTGGATAACAAAAGCTTAATTGTAATTGTTGCTAATGATAGAATGTTAAATTATCATACTAAAGATGTTCCTGAATTAGCATGGGATATTATTGATATTGCAGAAAAACCAACTACTATTATTTACAATGAGGGAAATCATTTAGCTCAAAATATTATGTCTGACGATAAGAGTATTGCAATTCGTATGATTAAGGAAGGTTTTGCCCACCAACTTGCTTTTAATTTCCGAAAACCAATTGTTTCGACCTCTGCTAATATTAGTGGTTCTAATACTCCTCTTTCTTTTGCTGAAATTTCATCTATTATAAAAGATAATGTAGATTTTGTGGTTAATCCTAAATTTGATGAAGGAAACAAAAAATCATCCTCCTTAATTAAACTAGGAATAAATGGAGACATTGAAATCCTCAGGAAATAAAGAGATTTATTACTTTTGCCCTTCCAATGAAAAAACACATTCAACATCCTATATTTAACATTATAGCAGAAGCAGCAGACGAACTTAATGTGGATGCTTATGCAATTGGTGGTTTTGTACGTGATATTATAATAAAACGACCGTCTAAAGATATTGATATTGTTGCCATTGGTTCTGGAATAGGCTTAGCCAATGCCGTGGCCAAAAAAATTGGAAACAATACTAAAGTTACTGTTTTTAAGAGTTTTGGTACTGCAATGCTCAATTATAAGGAATATGAAGTTGAGTTTGTAGGGGCTCGTAAAGAATCTTACGATAGAAATTCCAGAAAACCAATTGTTGAAGATGGAACATTAGAAGATGATCAAAATCGTAGAGATTTCACGATTAATGCCTTAGCAATAAGTCTGAATAAAAATACACTAGGAGAATTATTAGATCCTTTTGATGGAATAAAAGATATTGAGGAGAAAATTCTTAAGACTCCTTTAGATCCAGACATCACATATTCTGATGATCCATTGAGAATGATGAGAGCTATTCGTTTTGCTACCCAATTAGATTTTAAAATTGAAACTGTTTCTGTACAATCAATCAGGGAAAATAGGCAGCGTATTAGGATAGTTTCTAAAGAACGTATAGTTGATGAGCTAAATAAGATTATACTATCTCCTACTCCATCTATTGGATTTAAAATATTATTTGAAACAGGTTTGTTAGAAATTATTTTTCCAGAAATGGCATTGTTACATGGTGTTGAATTTATTGGGAAGAAAGGACATAAAGATAACTTTTACCATACCATTGAGGTTTTAGATAACATTTGTCCAAATACTGATAATTTATGGTTACGATGGGCTGCTATAATGCATGATATTGCTAAACCTGCTACGAAACGTTTTGAAGAAGGTCACGGTTGGACTTTCCATGGACATGAAGACAAAGGCGCTAGAATGGTTCCTAAAATTTTTGCAGCATTAAAATTACCACTCGATGCTAAAATGAAATACGTACAAAAATTAGTAAGACTACATTTACGCCCTATCGCTTTAGTAAAAGATATTGTTAGTGACAGCGGGATAAGGCGTTTACTTTTTGACGCTGGTGAGGATTTAGATGATTTAATGACTTTATGCCATGCAGATATCACTTCTAAAAATCTTGAAAAAGTTAAACGTTATCATACTAATTTTGATTTAGTCAGAAAAAAATTAACAGAAATTGAAGAAAAAGATCAACTAAGAAACTGGCAGCCACCTATTTCTGGTGAACTAATAATGGAAACATTTAATTTAAAACCTTGCAGAGAAATTGGTGTAATTAAGGATGCCATTAGAGAAGCTATTTTAGATGGTGACCTCAAAAATGAATATGATTCTGCTTATCAATTTATGATAGCTAAAGGAAAAGAACTTAATTTAGCACCTAATAAATAAATATAAATTTATCAAAAATATGAGTATCTATAAGTTTAGAGTGTTATTAGAGTCAGATGAAGATATATTTAGAGATATTGAGATAAAAAGCACTCAAAACTTTGATGATTTTCATGAGATTATTGTTGCTGCATTTGGGTTTGACAACTCTCAAATGGCTTCATTTTACATGAGTAATGATGATTGGGATAAAGGCCAAGAGATTACTTTATTTGATATGCAGATAGAGGAAGACCAACAAGAAAAAGTAATGGTAATGGCAGATACAATCATTAACACACAAGCAAATTGTGTGGGCACTCATATTTTATATGCCTATGATTTTTTAAATATGAGTAACTTCTTTATTGAATTAATGGAAATAAAAGTAAAAGAAGATAAGGACGGATTTTATCCTAAAGTTGTTTACACACAGGGAGAGCCTCCTGTTCAGAAGCCAAATTTAGCTGAAATGAGTGAGGAAGAAATGGCAAGTGAGTTGCTAAAAGATGCTGGTTTTAATGAAGATGGGGATGATCCAAGTGGCGATATATTTGAGGGCTTTGATGATTTTGAAAATTATCAATAATGACTCCGCTCCTCGTTGTTATTACAGGACCAACAGCAGTAGGGAAAACTCAGCTTTGTGTAAAAATTGCTCAACACTTTAGTACCGAAATTATTTCTGCAGATTCTCGCCAGTTTTATAAAGAATTATCTATAGGAACAGCTAAGCCAACAAGTGAAGAGATGCAAAACATTCAACATCACTTTATTGATTCGCATTCCATTACCGAAAATTACAATGTAAATGATTTTGAAAAAGACACATTAACACTGTTAGGAAAACTGTTTCAGCAACATAAGATTATCATTTTAACTGGAGGCTCTGGATTGTACATAGATGCAGTATGTGAAGGGCTTGATGAAGATTTACCTGGTAGTGATGAAAAAATTAGATCCGAATTAAATGAAATCCAGCAAAAATATGGCATTCAAATTCTTCAAGAAAAATTAAAGCAATTAGATCCTGAGTTTTACAAAGAAATAGATTTAAATAATGTAAAAAGATTACAAAGAGCTATTGAAGTTTGTTTGCTTACAGGAAAAAAATATTCAGACATACGTCAAGGAGAAAAACAAAATAGACCATTTAAAGTACTGAAAATCGGGTTAAACAGGGATAGGGAAGAATTGTTTAGTCGAATTAATCAACGAGTTGATTTAATGATTCAAAATGGGCTGTTAGATGAAATCAAAAGTGTTATTAAATATAGAAACAAAAATGCGCTAAAAACAGTTGGTTATACTGAGTTATTTGATTTCTTAGATGAAAAAACAACATTAGAAGAGGCTAAAGGAAAAATTAAAGTGAATACCCGTAGATATGCTAAACGTCAAATTGGATGGTTCAATAAAAGTGATGATTATAGATGGTTTCATCCTGATGAAATGGATATAATCATTTCAGAAATAGAAAGATATTCAATGAAATTGGCTAGCGACTAAAATTTAACCCCAATTACACACACATCATCTAACTGTTCTAAATCACCCTGCCATTTTGTGAAAAATGACTTTAATAGAGGTAATTGTGCATGTATAGGAGATAAAGTTATTTGTTCTAACAGGTTTTTAAATCCTCTCCACTTTAGTTTTTTACCTTTTTCTCCTCCAAACTGATCAGGAAAACCATCAGAAGAAAGGTAAATTGTCATTTTGGGTTGAATTTCAATATCATGATTCACAAATTCCGACTTGTTTTCATACAAAGAATTACCTATTGACTCCCTGTTTCCTTTTATTTCTTCAAGTGTATCTCCATTATGGATAAATAACGAATGATAGGCCCCTGAAAATTGAAGTTTATTTGTTTTCGTATTCCAAGTACAAACTCCCATATCCATACCGTCACGAACAGTTGTTTCTGAATTATTAAAAGAATTCATTATTACTTGATCAATCTCAGTAAGGATTTTTGCAGGCTCGGTTATTTGTTTTTCTAAGATTACTTTATTTAATGCATTACATGCTATTAAACTCACAAAAGCACCAGGAACGCCATGTCCAGTACAATCTATTACAGAAAAAATTACTTCATCCCCTACTCTATCTATCCAATAAAAATCGCCACTAACAATATCTTTAGGATGATAAAAAACAAAACATTGTTCTAAAACACTTTCTATTTTTTCTGAAGAAGGTAATATGGAATTTTGTATTCTTTTTGCATATTTAATACTATCAGTAATAGATAGATTCTTCAATTCAAT
Source organism: Flavobacteriales bacterium (assembly GCA_016763135.1). Classification (GTDB taxonomy): domain Bacteria; phylum Bacteroidota; class Bacteroidia; order Flavobacteriales_E; family Vicingaceae. The sequence goes on along the minus strand of JAESUI010000290.1, from coordinate 4,758 downwards.
CTCATTACGTTGGTTTTCAATTTGGTTAAAAGCCCTTGTCAATAACTTGTTTTTCTCTTTTGTTTCTTCAGCTTCATTTTTAATGCTTTTAAATTGAAATTCAAATTCAATTTTCTTGAGTTTCTGAGCACTGTTATCATTTAATAACTCCTCTTTTAACTGATGGTATTTGTTTAAATAAAAATAAGCTTTCTCGTACTGATTAAGATTTCCATAAACATCTGCATAAGTGCGATACAACAAATACTCTTCTTCTTTATTTCCTTTTTCTACTGCTACTTCCTGAGCCTTACCAAGTGGCAGTAACGCTTCCTTATTTTTGTTTTCTATAATTAACATTTTAGCTTGCATTAAATAAGCAGCTATAATTATTTGCCAATAATTTGATTCTTCTCCATACTTTAATCCTTTCTCAAGATTCTCGGGAACTGAATCGTATTCTTTTAAATGAAAATAAACCTCTCCTATGTTGCTATAAACAATCGCTTTAATCCAAGCATTTAAATCTGGAAAATTAAGACAGAGTTTAAAATACCTTAGGGCATTTTTGTAGTCACCCAATTCCATGTAGGTATCACCAATATTATTGGTTGTACTTAACTGAGCAGGAAGGTCCTTTGCTTTCTCTCTTAAAGCCAAACATTTTAAATTACAATCTAAACGCTTATTATAATCACCTAAAAAATTATAAACTCCACCTAAAATATCTAAACAGACCGATTCACCTTTAATATCATTTAGGCCTTTAAATAATTCCATAGCTTGCAATGCTAACTTCATTGCTTCGCCATAATTAGATAAAGTCTGATATGTTTTCCCTAGTTGAATTAGACTATTAGCAAGCCCTTTAGTATAAAAAAATTCCTCTGAAAGTTGTTTCGCTTCTTCAGCTAATTTTATGGACAGCTCAACATCTTCAAGTCGTTTTTGTTCTGAAATAATTAATATTTCATCTATTTTCTCTTCATGAGAAGAAAACGATAACTGTTCTAATATTTGTAGCTTAATAGAGATATTTAAGTCTGTTATAATTTTATTTTCTTAGCTCCACCAAATTTCTTAGCAGCTTTAGAAAGTTTTCCTTTCTTCTTTTTATTATTTGTAGTGGTAGAAGAAGATTTAAGTTTAAATCCGGTAGCTTTTTCTTTGGCTAATCTTTCTTCCTCAGCTTTCTGTGCTGCCACTTCTGCCACTGCTTTTCTTTTGGCTTCTTCATCTGCACGTTTTTCTTCTTGCTCTGCTAAACGAGCTTGTTCTTCAGCAATTTTTTTATTCAACTCCTCCATCTTCTTTTCATTAGCCAATCTTTCTTCCTCAGCTTTCTTAGCTGCTACTGCTGCTTTTTCTTTTGCTAACCGTTCCTCTTCTTGCTTTTTTGATAGCTTATCAGCTTCAGTTTTTGCCTTTAATTCAGCTTCTGCTCTTGCTTTAGCTTCAGCTTCAGCCCCCTCTTTCGCTAAACGCTCTTCTTTTTCTTTTTGTTTCGCTAAATCAAGATCAGCTTTAGCTTTTTTCTCTGCCTCTTTTTTTGCCAAAGCATCAGCTTGAGCTTTCTCTTTGGCTAATCGCTTTGCATCTCTTTCTTTTTGTTTAGCCAACATTTCAGTAATTGCTTTCACTTCAGCTTTACCTTTTGCTTTAGCCTTTGCTTGAGCTTTTTCTTTAGCTATACGCTCTTCTTCGGCTTTCTTTGCTGCTGCTTCAGCTTCTTTTCTAGCTACCTCTTCTGCAGATGCTTTAGCTTTAGCTTCTGCCTCAGCGTTCTCTTTAGCTAGTTTTGCTTCCTTTTCTTTTTGTTTGGCTAATTCTTTTTCAACTTCAGCTTTTAATTCAGCTTCTGCTCTTGCTTTAGCTTCAGCTTTTGCGGCCTCTTTCGCTAAACGCTCTTCTTCAGCTTTCTTAGTAGCTGCTTCTGCCTTACTTTTTGCTTTAATCTCTGCTGCTGCTGCTACTTTAGCATCGGCTTGAGCTTTCTCTTTTGCTTTTCGTTCTAACTCTTCTTGTTTTGCTAAAGCATCTGCTTCTTTTTTCGCATCTGCTTCCTCTTCAGCTTTTCTTTTAGCTTCTGCTTCTGCTTTCTCTTTTGCTTTTCGTTCTAATTTTTCTTTTTTCCTTTCTGCAGCAATCCTTGCTTCTTCCTCTGCTTTGGCTTTCGCTTTTACTTCTTCCTCGGCTTTCTCTTTAGCCAATTTTGCTTCCTTTTCTTTTTGTTTAGCCAATTCTTTTTCAGCTTTAGCTTTAGCTTCTGCCTCAGCTTTAGCTTTAGCTTCAGCTTCAGCTGCCTCTTTCGCTAAACGCTCTTCTTCAGCTTTTTTAGTAGCTGCTTCCGCTTCTGCTTCCGCTTTTGTTTCTGCTTCCGCTTTCTCTTTTGCTTCTGCTTCCGCTTTCTCTTTTGCTAGTCGCTCTTCTTCAGCTTTCTTTGCAGCAGCACCTGCTTCAGCTTTTGCTTTTGCTTCTGCCTCTGCTTTCTCTTTTGCCTCTGCTTCTGCTTTCTCTTTAGCTAATTTTGCTTCCTTTTCTTTTTGTTTAGCCAATTCTTTTTCAGCTTCAGCTTTAGCTTCTGCCTCAGCTTTCTCTTTTGCCTCTGCTTCAGCTGCCTCTTTCGCTAAACGCTCTTCTTTAGTTTTTTTTGCAGCAGCATCTGCTTCAGCTATGGCTTTTGCTTCTTCCTCTGCTTTAGCTTTTGCTTCTACTTCTGCTTTTTCTTTTGCTAGTCGTTCTTTTTCTACTTTTTTTGCTGCCGCTTCAGCTTCCTCTTTTGCTTTTGCTTCTGCTTCTGCTTTCTCTTTTGCCTCTGCTTCTGCTTTCTCTTTAGCTATTCGTTCTTCCTCAGCTTTCTTAGCTGCTGCTTCTGCTGCTGCTTTTGCTTTTGCTTCAGCTACAGCTCTTTCTTCTTCCTCTTTTTTCAAACGATCAGATTCTTCTTTCTTTTCAATAGCTGTATTAATTAAATCCAACCTATTTTTTGGGTCTGATTGACTAGGGTCTATACTTAATGCCTTTTGATAGAAAGTTTTTGCAGATTCAAAATCCTTCTTAAAAAAAGCTTTATCGGCCCCTTTCATTGCTGCTGCATATTGTTTTTTCTTTTGTTGCTCAGCTTCTGCTTTAGCTTTTTTCTGTACTTTGTAATTCGTTAATATTCCATTGAACTTTTGAGAAATAGGAGCTGTATACCCCATATTCCAATCTATTTCATTGGTTTTAGAACTATATTCAGCTTTACCAATCGGTTTATCTAAAAAACTAACATTTAAATCTTTGTCTCTTTTAAATAAGGTCATTTCAACATATAAGTTTGCTATTTTTTTTTGCTGATTTGAAGGAACTCCTTTAGTGCTTACTATTATCTTTTTAGGAACAAATCCCGCTTTTTCATATAACACCAAAAATTCTTTTTCAAAACCTAAAAACAATTCATACTTTCCTTTACTATCAGTAATAACATTATTTATATATGTTCCGTTTGAAGTCACTTTAATACTAACTCCTGACATCGACTTTTCACTAAAGTATTCAGAGACATCTCCAGACAATATTAATTTGTCATCATTCTTATCCTGAGCGAAAACAGAAAAGGGAATAATTAGTAATACTAAAACCTTTAATAGATTCTTAATCATCGTTTTAATTTTATAGAGTTACAAATATCGAAATTATCAAACATGAATCTTGCCAAATGCAATAATTTAATTAACAGAATTTGTAATCCTAACAATATCACATACACTTAAAAAAATTGTAGATTTACAATCTGTTTTTAATCAACATAAATGGATGCAAACAACATTTTCTCTTCACATTATTTGGCACCAATAGAGTATTATTTTCATCTTATAAAAAGTAATGATGTAATTATTGATGTTTATGAAAATTATGTAAAACAAACGTATCGAAATCGCGCTTGTATTTTAAGTCCAAATGGTGTTCAAAACCTGACTATACCTTTAGTAAAGGCAAGGCAACGAAAACTGACTAAAAATATGTTAATTGCCTATGATGAGAACTGGCGTAAAATGCATTGGAAATCATTAGAGGCAGGCTATAGAAGTTCTCCTTATTTTGAATTCTATGAAGATGAATTCTATCCTTTTTTTCACGAAAAAGAATACAAATACCTCATTGATTTTAATGAAGAACTACAGCAAAAAATAATTGAACTTTTAAATATTGACATTAACATTATTAAGTCAACTCAATATATGAATAAGGGAGATGCTGTTGTTGATTACAGAAACTCTTTTTCTCCTAAAATAGAACCACAACTTAATTTCAAACTGTACATTCAAGTTTTTGGAGATAGAAATGGTTTTGCTCCAAATATGAGTATTCTTGATCTACTATTTAATGAAGGCCCAAATTCAGTAAATTATATTAATGAGCTAAAATCCAATGTCTAAACTCTCTCCTGAAAATAAATTTTTTGATTTTTCAGACTATGGTAGGCTCCCTGCGAAAATATTTGCAAAATCATTAGTCAAAACACCCTTTACTCCTATTCATATTACTTTCCTTTTCTTAATTGTAGGTATTTCAGCTATTTATTTTATAATCCAACATCAATTTATAGTTGCTGCAATATTATTGATCTTAAAATCCATTATAGATGCTGCAGATGGTGAATTATCAAGACTAAGAAATAAGCCATCTTATATTGGCAGGTACTTAGATTCTGTTTTTGATTTACTATTAAACTTTGCTATTCTTTACGCAATCTATTACATCAGTAATGAAAAATTATGGATGATGCTTCTTGCT
>JAESUI010000289.1 GCA_016763135.1 Flavobacteriales bacterium | reverse complement strand
TATCAAAAATCATAAAAGCATAGTCTTGTTCCGTTATACCAAACCCATTAGGAAAAAATCCATCATTTTAACCATCTCCATCTGGGGTAAATGAATTAGGGACATAAATACCAAACTCTCCAATTACTATTGCAGTATTTGATGTTGTGTCTATACATCCATTAGCATCAATTACTGTTAAAATAGTTAAGTAATGACCAGTGTCTTCAGGAAAAGTATAAATAGGGTTTTGCATGATGCTTGTTTGTAAACCTCCTATATCCCAATTCCAACTAACAATATTATTATAAGATTGATCTATGAATTGAACAGTAGGATCAAACATACTTGTCGGATTAGGAGTGATAGTAAAATCAGCTACTGGATTAGCATATACTTCCACATAAGCAATCTCTAGCAATGAGTTTGTACAACCTCCAGCTGCTGCTGATGAAGTTAAGGTTAAAGTTATGTCGTAAGTTCCTGGTCCTGCATAAGTATGAGTAATTACATCTGATGAGCCTGTACTTCCATCTCCAAAATTCCATAAAATAGAACTAAACATTCCTCCTGTTGTATCAGTCGAAAACGTAAACGATTGAGCAGGAGTTTCACATAAGCTAAATGTATCTACACTAAATACAACTACTGGTAAAGGATTAACAATAATATTTCCAGTATCTGCATTCCCACAAACCCCTGGTGTTGTATATGTTATTATATGCACCCCTGGTCCTGCTGTAGCAGGATCAAATGTTCCATTTGCTGGATTAGTAATGCCTTGCCCGCTCCATGTTCCTCCAGCAGTTGCAGCAATTAAACTTACTGAAGAAGCATCTACACAAAATGGTCCTGATGGAGTTATTGTTGCATCATCCTGAGCTACAATTGTAATGTTTGTAGTTTGAGCATCACCACAAGCTCCTGCAATTGTATATGTAATAGTATGAGTTCCTATTCCTGCTGTTGCTGGATCAAATGCTCCTGTTGCTGCATTTGTAATACCTGTTCCACTCCATATTCCGTTAGGGTCTACAGCCGATAAATTAAAAGCAGGTGATATTACACATATTATTCCAACAGGAGTAATTGTTGCATCCGCATCAGGAATTACTATAATATTAACAGTTTGAGTGTCACCACAAGAACCGGTAATTCCATAAGTTATCGTATGAGTTCCTGCTCCTGCTGTTGTTGGATCAAATGCTCCTGCAGTTGTATTTGTAATTCCTACACCACTCCATATTCCTCCAGGATCAACTGCTGGTAGTAAAATAGCAGAAGGATCACCTTCGCAAAATGGACCTGCTGGAGTTATTGTTGCATCCAAAGCAGCTACAACAATAATATTAACAGTTTGCGTATCTCCGCAATTACCAGGAATTCCATAAGTTATAGTATGAGTTCCCGCTCCAGCTGTAGCTGGATCAAACGTTCCAGCAACGGCATTTGTAATACCTGTTCCGCTCCAGGCGCCACCAATATCAACTGCAGCTAAATTAATTGATGGATCTACTAGGCAATAAGGTCCTGTAGGTGTAATTGTAGCATTTAGAAATGGACTAATTGTAATGTTTACGGTTTGTGTATCTCCACAAGATCCAGATATTTCATATGTTATGGTATAGGTTCCTGGAGTTGCAATAGTCGGGCTAAAAGCTCCAGTAGCAGCATTGGTAATACCTGTTCCAGTCCATGTCCCACCAGGACTAACTGCCGTTAAATTAATAATTGGATCATTTGGACAAAAAGGTCCAGCTGGAGTTATAGTTGCATCAGCAATACTGTTCACTACAATTGTTATTGTATCAGAACCTGGACAAAGACCTGCATCAACATATATAATTAGATGAGATCCAGCACCTGCAGTTGTTGGGTCAAAAGTTCCATTTGCTGTATTTGTAATACCTGTTCCGCTCCATGTTCCTCCAACAGTTGAAACAGTTATATTTAAAGCAGGGTCACCAAGACAGTAAGGTCCAGTTGGGGTAATTACTGGTGCAGCAGGCCCCGCAATAGTACTTATAGTTATTGTATCTGCTCCTGTTAGACAAGTAGCATCAGTAAAAGTAACTATATATGTTCCTGCACATAAATTTGTTGCTGTCTGAGTATTTTGAACTGGCACAGTATTCCATGAGTATGTATAAGGCCCTGTCCCTCCTGCTGGGTTTGCTGTTGCTGTTCCATCACAGTTACCACAACTTGCATCAACAAAAGTAGAATTAGAGGTTAAACTTCCTGTTACTGGAGTACAAGTTGCACATGAAGTGGTTTGATAGTATACACCCATTAGTATCCAAGCATAACAATCACCTCCTCCATCTGGACTAGTTCCAAAGGCAGAAGTCGTCTGTCCTGCTGTAAAATTGGTGTTCGCCATATCAAATTGGTAAAACTGATTAGGAAAGCCTGAATTAGCACCATTTAGGGTATTAGTATGTGTGGGGGGAGCTATATTATCTTGCATATCACCAACAACTATAAAAGCCTCTCCATAGGTAGAATTAGCACACACATTAAGACCTGTCATTGTTTGAGTTTCTAATCCACCACTATTGTTAGCGATGTTACCATCATTGATTTGAATTGTTCCTTGATAAGCTGCACTAGGATCGGTATAAATTACCATTATCATTGCTCCATCAATTAAATCTCCCATTGCAGAACTAAAATTATAAACTCCACTACCTGTCACTAAAGCAGTTATATCATACCTATAAGCAACAGTACCTCCATAATTCCAGCATTTATCACCTCCTGTACCTATTAACGTTCCTACATAAGGATTTCCGTTAAAGGTGAAATTTGGATCAGCACCAGATCCTGCAGTTCCTGAACCACTCCACCAAACGTAAGCCTGTTCGATATTTGCCCCACACGGAATTGTAACATTCATCGGTGCCGGAAACCCAGTTCCAGGAGGAGAATATCGTGTAGTAGTCATAAGTGTTGATTGAAAATAATTTAAACCACAAGCAGTGTTACTATAGGTCATTCCTAAAGATCCATTCCCATCTTCAGGTTGAGGAGCTCCAGGATTACACGATGTACCTGGTATAGGATTTTCACATGGAACAGTTGTTTGTCCAAAAGAAAAAAGACTAACGAAAGTGATTAAAATTGCTGTAGTAAAATATTTCATCCTTAATTTATTTTTTAATTAGACGTTTACACATCTTTATAGTTGCCTTAAAGATAAAGAAAACGTAGTATTCAGGACTTTTAATAAAAATATTTATTAGTACTCTAAATGTAAAGAGTATGCTT
>JAESUI010000288.1 GCA_016763135.1 Flavobacteriales bacterium | reverse complement strand
TTCACACGATTTTATTTCATTCATCACTTTTAAATAGTGGTAGCCTTTTCTATCTCTAGAGAAAAATCGTTTACTTCTTTTAAAGGCTTTTTTAGCATCAGAATATTCTCCATTGTATTTCAACATCATGGCGTACCAAAAAGGAGCCATTGGGTAAAGACGTCCTCTGTCTTTTTTGTAGATGTAATAATATTTAGATTCTGCTTTGGCATAATCATTATACCCTCGCAGTGCTTCAGCATATTTAAATACAATGTCTAAGTAAGTAGAGTCAATATCAAGTGCTTTTTTATACCACAAGGATGCTCCGTAATGATCATTGTACTCTTCAATTAGCTTGTCTCCATTTTTAACTAATTGTTTTTGGCTTTGAGCTGATGAGTTAATAGAAAATAGGATGTTACAAATGAGTAGAGTTGCTATTGCAATCTTAGAAAAATGAATTTTATTTATATTGACTATATTCAATTTCATTAAATATAATCTGGACAAGATTTATAACGTCTAAGGTCAGGTTTGTAGCGTTGGATAATGTAAATTAGGGCAAACTCGAAACCACCTCTACGATTACTCGCTACTTTTAATGATGATAGGTTTAAGTCATAGCTTATGCCAAAATGAAAATTACCATAATCCATTCCTACATTAAAGTAGCTGGCATCAGAATTACGGTACCAAATTCCAGCATAAAGTGCCTTGTAATTTCCTTTGTTAAGGTGATATTTTCCTTGTCCACCAAAAATCATTTCTTGAAACTTGTGTTGTTTTTGCCAGATGATGTTTGGTAGGGCATCAATCTTATCACTTACACGAAATAATCCATTCACATTTATAGTAAATCGTTGATGTAAAGGTATGTCTTCATTAAAAAATGATTGCTGTGGTTTAATGATGTTGTGCATTGCAACACCAGCGCCTATTTCTTTTCGTTGTGCAATTTCATAATTCCAAGTAACACCACCATGTAAATTAAAGTAAGTTCTGCCATTATTCTCAAATGTTTCACCATTACCAAGGTTAGCATCATAAGAACTACCATTGTATTGGTTGTCAAACTGTAATTTATTGTAATTAATGCTACGTTGTGTAAAGGCCGGTTGTAATCCAAAATTGATGCTTTGTGAGGAATCACCTAAATGAAGCGTATAAACTACTCCAAAAGCAACTTGTAATGTACTAAAGTCAGAGTCTCCTGCTTTGTCTTGATAAACAGATAACCCCGCGCTTATAGGAGAGCTAAATATATTTTTAGCATCAACGCTTAAACCATAAGTAGAGTAAGGAGTGGTAACAGAACTCCACTGAGTACGTTGGTTAGCTACCAAACGAAATTCACCTTTAAAAGCACCAATTAATCCTGGATTTAAGTTTAATGGCGAATTATAAAATTGTGAAAAATGAATGTCTTGTCCGAATGAGAAGCAAGATGCAAGAATTAAGGAGCAGCAAAGTGATATGTTAAGAAATTTAACTTTCACGTTTATCTAATAACTGTTATGTTTCCTTTTTTAAAGTATTCTTGACCATCTACACAAGTAATTTCAAGATAATAAACAAATACTCCGGGGTCTACCAATTCACCCTTATAAGTTCCATCCCAGCCTCTAGATTGTTTATCTGTTTCAAAAACTAACTCTCCCCATCGATCAAAAATCTTCAATACCATTTCTTCAACATTTCTCCCCCTCACAAATAATAGGTCATTTTCATTGTCTTGGTTTGGTGTAAATGCATTAGGAATAAATACATCTGGTTCTCCACAATTAATTTCAAACGCATATAGTGTATAATTCATAGCATAAGTACAGCCGGTAGATGTTTCTGTTAAATAAACGGTATAAGTTATGGTTGATGTTGGTGTAGCATAAGGATCCGAACTTGTTGGGTTATTTAAGAAACTAGGAGGAGACCATATATAAGTAAACCCTGAGTTTGGCGTAACATGAATGTACGTTCCTTCGCCACCATATAAAGTGTCTTGGTCTGCAGTAATGTTAATGTTGTTTGGATCAAAGCCGGAAACTACTACAACTGCAGAATCAATATAAATACATCCATAACTATTTTGTACAGTAACAATGTACGTTGTTGTAGAGTCTGGATTTACAATTGGAGAAGCTGTATTTGCCCCGCTTGAAATTGTTGATGTTGGTGTCCAATTATAAGTTAATGCCTGCCCCGATAAATTGATAATCCCTAAAGTATCAGAAGCACCTTGGCATACAGCCCCGCCAACAGGAGTAACAGTAAAACCTGGATAATTGACGAGGAAGCTATCAATTGCAGAACAAACCCCATTGGTTGCTAAAACATAATACCAAGTTGTGTCAGAAGGACTTGCTATAAAAGTAGAATCACTAAGGTTGGAATTTAAAGTATCTGTAAACTGGTTATTACTCGACCATATAAAAATATTAGGGCCTCCTGTTGTAAAGATTTCCAACAGTGTTGTATCACAAGTTGTTGTTGTGTCGCCTCCAGTTACTGTAATAGGGGGTGAAACTGTTATTGTTTGAAATGCAGTATCAATTGTATTACAGATAGAATCTGTAATAATTAACGTAACATAGTAAACGCCTGGTGTGGCATAATTTTTAACAGGATTAAAAATTTGAGAAGTGGTATCTCCACCTCCAAAATCCCATAAATAAGTATCACCTCCGTTACTAGAATTTGTAAATGTTATCGTTAAGGGTGCACATCCTTGAAATGTATCTACGGTGAATTCTGCTTTAGGAATAATTTCGAAATCAAACTTAAAAATACCGTTATTACAACCTGTGCTATTGTTGGTTTGAGACCATGCTCCTACTGATGTCGGGAAATCACTATTTCCCCAGCAACCTGCACAAACAGATTGGTATACAATTCCTTGTTTGTCAAAACGACTTGTTCCACCATCAACGTGTTCTTGACTAGAATTCCCTCCAAAATAGGTTCCGAAAAGCATAGACTGGGCATTTCTTTCTAATACAAAAAGGTAAAAGTTGAATCCGTCTCCTGAGGTAGGTTGTGGCGCATTAGCAGTTGTAGGCATATTGTTTAAAGCTGTTCCAGATAAAATATTTCCTCCCCATCCTGAAACATAAACGTTTTCACATCTATCAACCAAGAATGCTGATGGAGAAAATTCTGCAGTTAAACTACCATTTCCAAAAAGCGTAGAATAATCAATAGTTGTTAGGTTGTTGTCGATTCGTTGAATGAATTGTCCACTGCCAGGGTTAGAATAAGTTGCATTTATGATAGGGATACTTCCTTCCGTTTGACCAACAATATAGATGGTTCCGAAACGATCTATATCTAAGAAATAACATTGGTCATAACTGTTAGTGCCAACGTAAGTGGCTGCAATAATAGAAGAACCACTACTATCAATTTTTGCAATATAACCATCTGCTTTTCCTCCTTGCCATGTTGGAGTAATAGTTCCAAGGGTAGTTGGAAAATCAGTAGAGTTGGTTCCTCCACAGATATATACAAAGTTATTCGAATCAACTTTTAAGGAAAACCCAGCATCAGCATTGCTTCCACCAATGTATGAGCTGAAAATCAAATTGTTTAAGTTAGGACTCAGTTTAAATACAACACCATCTTGATGTCCATTTAGTGTATTGTCAAAACCGTTTAAAAATGGAAAGTCATTGGATTTAGTGGAAGAAGTGATGTAGCAATTTCCAGTTGCATCAATCATAATTTCACCGCGGTACTGATCGCCATAGTTATGCATCAGAGTATCATACGATTGGTTTACAGTATGGTTAACACCATCATTAGCACTTCCTCCTATGTAGGTGCATCCTAAAAGGTTATTACCTGTGGCGCTAATTTTTGCTACATAAATATCAGTTCCATTGTTAAATGTTGTTCCGTTGTTAGGGAAATTTAAAAAGCTACCACCATTAAAGGTTTGGTCATAAGCTCCTGTTGTAACCGGAAAATCAGTTGAACTGGTTGCTCCATAAATGTAAAGTTCATTATTTTCATTAGCAATAATACTATGAACTGTTTCTGCTTGTGTTCCTCCAATATAAGTGGAGTAAATTAAATTGGCTCCAGTAGAATCATAACGAGTAATTACTACATCCGTTATTCCTGCTGAAGGAACCCCATTAAATGAGGTGTCAAAAGCACCAAGTGTAGTAGGGTAGCCAACATTAAAAGCAGTACCACCTGCAAATAAACTACCATCATAACCATAAGTAGCTGTCATTCCAAAATTATCTGCAGTTGAACCAGAGTAACTTGCAAATATTAAAACTGGATCAATTACTAATGGGTATTTCTTTTTGTATCCTTTCAACATCTTAAATGAAATGATATTCCCTTTAAGAACAAACTCACAGGGTATCTCTATTTTATTGCCATCTATTAGTTGGTATGCATAAGGTTTTTGCTCAATTATTTCATTTACGGATGTAGTAATGTGCAGGTTGCCATTTTTATCTATAGTTAACTTATCATGCCCTTCATATTCAAATTGTATATCCTTTACTTTTCCTTCAGGATTAACAATTACGTCATATTTTAATTTATCGCCTAATGTGTATATGGTGAGGTCTACATTGCTGTAAATATT
>JAESUI010000023.1 GCA_016763135.1 Flavobacteriales bacterium | reverse complement strand
TAAAGTAGGAATCCAATCCGATTATTGAATTACCATAATTCTTAGTCAAAGAATAATTACCTTTGAATTGCATTAGCTAGCACTTATTCTATTTTTAATATGAAGCATTTTATAATACTAACATTGATTTTATTAATGGTAGGTAACATTACTCAAGCACAAGAATATGTGCGTTTAATGGAAGAACAAAACGCTAACTTTTACGACATTCAAAATGCTTTTTATGATCATTGGGATGGCAAAACCTATGAAAAAGGAAAAGGATGGAAACAGTTTAAAAGATGGGAATGGTTTATGGAGCCAAGAGTTTATCCAACAGGGAGAATAATCAATCCATCATTAGCTTATGAAGAAGCTATGAAATTCAAAAATAAATATACTCCACCTAAAGGTTTAACCAATAATAAAACTGCCAATTGGACTCCTATAGGTCCTTCTAGCTGGAATTCTATTGGTTGGAACCCAGGAATAGGAAGAGTAAATGCCATAACGGTTGACCCTAACAACAGCAGTATAATTTATGTTGGTGCACCAGCTGGTGGATGTTGGAAAACTACCAATGGAGGGAGCACATGGACTCCATTAACCGATAATTTATCTTCTTTAGGTGTTTCTGGAATTGCAATTGACCCTAACAACTCTAACATCGTTTACATTGCAACTGGTGATGGCGATGGAAATGACACCTACAGTATTGGTGTTATGAAATCAACAGATGGAGGTACAACATGGAACAGTACTGGCCTTAATTGGAACACTACTCAAACACGAGTAATGCGAAAAATTATTATTGATCCTAGCAACTCAAATGTATTATTTGTTGCCACAAGTACAGGCTTGTTTAAAACTAGTGATGCTGGAGCAAATTGGACAAGTGTATTAAGTGGTTCTATTAGAGATGTAGAATTTAATCCAGACAACTCAAATACGGTTTTTGCTTGTACACAGAATCTTTTTTATAAATCTACCAACGGAGGGAATCTAAATACTTATACTAATATCACTACGGGGTTACCAGCTGGAGGACTTATTGGAAGATTGTCGATAGCTGTTACGCCTAATGATACTAATTACATTTATATTTTAGCATCAGATGATAATGATGCAAGTTTCTATGGATTGTATAGATCTACCAATGGAGGTGATATTTTTTCATTAAGAACTAATACTCCTAATGTATTTGGCTATAACACAAATGGAGGTGATTCTGGTGGACAAAGCTGGTATGATATGGCTTTAGCTGTTTCTCCTACCAATAAAAATGAAGTTTATACTGGTGGAATTAATGTATGGAAATCTACTAATGGAGGATTATCATTAACTGCTTTATCTCAATGGAATTGGCCAACTGGAGGTTATGAATACGTACATGCCGACATTCACACCATCGATTTTTATGGGAATAATTTATTTGTAGGTTCTGATGGTGGAATTTTTAAATCTATAAATAGTGGAAATACCTTTACTGATATTACTTCAGGAATTCAGCATTCACAATTTTATAGATTAGGCACAAGTGCTACTGATGCTGGAATTATTATGGCTGGAGCACAAGACAATGGATGTACTTTACTTAAAAATGGCAGTTGGACTCATGTTACTGGTGGAGACGGAATGGAATGTATTGTGGACTACTCCAATCCTAACATTATGTATTCTACCAGTCAATATGGAACTATTTACAAATCTACAAATGGAGGAAACTCCTTTAGTGGTATTACTGGAAGTATTACTGGTTCAGGTGCATGGGTAGCACCATACACATTAGACCCTGTTAACCCTAACACTATATATTTAGGATATGAAGATGTATGGAAATCTACCAATGGAGGAAATTCATGGAATACCATTTCTAATTTTCCGAGTTCTATCGATTTAAAATCTTTAGTTGTGGCTCCTTCAAACAACAATGTAATATATGCTGCAACCAACAACATTATTTATAGCACAACCAATGGCGGTGGTAATTGGACAGATATTACAGCTGGACTACCTAATAATGTGATTACATACATTACGGTACATAATTTGAACCCGAGTGTGCTATGGGTAAGTCTATCAGGTTTTATAAGTGGTGATAAAGTATATAAATCTATTGATGGAGGAAGTAATTGGATTAATGTTTCAGGAAATTTACCAAACCTACCTATCAATTGTGTTGTTTTTGAAAATGGAACAAATAATGGTATTTATGTAGGGACAGACATCGGGGTTTACTATAAAAATGATGATTTAATTCAGTGGCAAAGTTATATGACAGGGTTACCAAATGTCATTGTTAATGAATTAGAAATACACTATGGATCTGGTAAGATAAGGTCAGCAACTTTTGGAAGAGGTGTTTGGGAGTCAGATTTATTTACTACCACTACCCCACCTATTGCAAATCTGAACACGCCTGACACAACTATTTGCCCAGGAAATTGTGCAAGGTTCACTAACTTAACTATAAATCTCGGATTAAATTGGCAATGGTATTTCCCTGGAGGAACACCAAGTACATCAACTGATTTAAACCCAACTGTTTGCTATCCTTCTGCTGGATTTTATGATGTTTCACTAGTTGTTTCTAATCCTATTGGAAGTGATTCAGCTTATTTTCCAAACTATATCCAAGTTCAAATTCCAACAACTGGAATTGCAATTCCTTTAGCTGAGGGGTTTGAAAGTAGTAGTAATTTACCTACAGGTTGGTCAATAATAAATAATGATCAAGGTATAACCTGGGAACATATCTCTACTGTTGGAGCTTATGGCTTAAGTTCTTCATGCTACATAATAGATAATTTTTCTTCTAATTTTTCTGGTGAGCGTGATTATCTAGTTACTCCTGAACTTGATTTTTCATCTGCAACTAATGTTGAAATGACTTTTGATGTTGCTCACGCTCAATGGTGGTCATTTAGATCTGACACGCTAGCGGTCTATTATTCTACCGATTGTGGTGTAACCAAAACCTTACTATGGGAAAAAGACGGTGATGTTTTAGCTACTGCAGCAGATCAACCTATCTATTTCTATCCAACATCAACTCAATGGAGAAATGATACTGTTAATCTAAATCCAATTATTGGGCAATCTTCTGTAGAGTTGTTTATTGAGAATAAATCAGATAATGGAAATGTAATCTATCTTGACAATATTAATATTCATGAAGTTACAGTAGGAATAAACGAAATAGAAAAAAACACCATTACACTCTATCCAAACCCATTTGAGCATACATTAACTATTAATAGTAGGAGAAAAAAAATTGAAGCTATAGAAATTTATAATGTTATTGGTAAACTTGTTTATGAAACAAACCCAATCAATAAATCAACAAATTATCAACTAAAATTAAATCACCTTTCTAGTGGTTTTTATGTTGTTAAAGTGACTATTGAAAATCAAATTATCACGAAAAATTTGATAAAACGTTAATTTTCATCACATTATAAATTTAATTAATAGTTAAATTTCTTATATTTATAGGCTAAATCATCCATTTGGTCTACAAAAAGTACATAGAGTTAGAAAAAGCTCATCTTTATTTAATTGAAGAGGGCTTTACCTTACTTATCGCAAAAGATAAAGTTGAAATTCAACTTAAAGATGCCATTGAGATTGATGATATTTCTTATGATTTAGTAGAAGGAAAGCCATTTGTAACACTTGCCGATATGAGAAATATTAGAAGCAATATAACTCATGAAGCTCGTGAACACTTTGCTACCAACAAAAAAATTACTGACATCCGAAAAGCTCAATCTATTATAGTAAATAGCTTACACACTAAAATATTGGCTAATTTCTACATGAAATTTCATAAACCAAAAAACCCAGTAAAAATATTTAGTGATTACGATAAAGCTGAAAAATGGGTGAGAGAAATAAGAAGTAAATGGTATAAATAATCCTTTATTTTATATTTGTATAAAAGAATTTCATTGAGTTATCAAAAATCTATAGAGCTACCAAAAGCTTTTCTTCATCTAAAAGATGAAGGTTTTGTTCTGCTAACATTTAAAGATAATGTTGTTATTGAAGTAGAGGATGCTAAGGAAATTGATAAAACCGTAATAGATGAATTAATCTATAATCAACCTTTTGTAGTTTTAATTGATGCAAGAGATATAACTAGTAGCCTAACACATGAAGCAAGAGATTTTTTTACTAATGATGAGCTAATTTTAAAAATTAGAAAAGCACAAGCAATTGTAGTTAATAATCTACACACAAAATTGATTGCTAATTTTTACATGAAATTTCATAAACCAATTAACCCCGTAAAAGTTTTTAGTGATTATGACAAAGCTGAAAATTGGTTAAAAAAAATAAGAAACAAATATTACGATTAACAAAAATCTCTTGAAGGCAATGGTTTAGAAGGTTCTCCTTATTACAGCTCATACCTATCTAAATAACGAGTGCCAGTGCTTCAATGCATGAATTATGTCATACGAAGTTATAAGGAATATACCTTATTTAGTCGTTGATAAAATCTATGGATCAACCTGAAGCTAATGCCAATACAGTAGCATTTCTTTGTGATTCCAATACTTAGTTTATTACGGGTCAAACTATTTATGTAGATGGTGGAAAAAATAGGTGAGGGTCTATAATTTTTCTATTTTTGCAGCATGTCTAAAACTAAAATCCTGACAAATAAAAATCGCTGGGTAATGATTTCCCTCGTTATTATGTTTGTGATATACAATACTGTAGTATACACGCAAGGTACTTCAAATGAAACGCCTAAAATGTCGGAACAGGCAATTAAAGGAGAACAACTTTACCAAGAAAATAATTGTACAGCATGTCATCAATTTTACGGATTAGGAGGTTATTTAGGACCCGATTTAACCAATGTAATTTCTCAGAAAAACAAAGGTCCAGCTTATGTTAAGGCTTTCTTAAATAGTGGCATCAAAACAATGCCCAAATTCAATTTTACTGAAGAAGAAAAAGATGCGTTAACCCAATTTTTAACTGAAGTTGATCAAACAGGATATTACCCTAATAAGGATGCTGAAACAAGTGCTTCTGGTTGGGTAGGTATAAAATATAAAAATCGATAATGAAAAAAATATCATTTACTTTTTTAATCCTTGGTTTATTAGCATTAATTGTTGGGGCTATTTTCGGAACTCTTGCTGGAATCCAATACATTAAACCAGATTTTTTAAAAGAAGTGATCGCATTTAATAAAATGCGCCCTTTTCATGTAAGTACTGTAATCGGTTGGATTATTCTTTGTGCCACAGGAGGAATTTATTACTACCTCACCAATGTTTTAAATCTCAAATTGTTCTCTAAAAAGTTGGCTGGAGCACACCTCATCTTATTTATTTTAAGTGCTGTAGCAATTTATGTTTCTTTTGCCACAGGAAAAATGGGAGGAAGAGAATACTTCGCTTATGCCCCGCTTATTTCGGTTCCAATACTTATAGGATGGATTCTATTTGGCATCAACTACTTTAAAACAGTTCCTAAACAAGTTAAAGGTTGGCCTGTTTACTTGTGGATGTGGGGAACGGGAATTGCTTTTATGATATACCACATAGGCGAAACTAACCTCTGGATGATTCCTTATTTCCGTGAAAATTTTATAAGAGATATTACGGTACAATGGAAATCCTATGGTTCTCTTGCTGGCTGTTGGAATATGCTAGTTTATGGTACAGCCATTTTCTTAATGTCGAAAATTAAAAATGATGATAATGTAGGAAGAGGTCGGAAAACTTTTTTCTTCTACTTTCTAGGGTTATTTAACCTTATGCTTGGTTGGGCTCACCACACCTATATTATACCAAACCAGCCATGGATTCGTATTTTATCTTATGGTGCTAGTATGACTGAATGGATTATATTTATCAGCATAATTATTGATTGGAAGAAATCGCTTTCAGCAGAGAAAAAAGAGCTAAATAGCATGTCCTACAAATTTCTAATGGCAACTGATTTTTGGGTCTTTTTCAATTTAATTATTGCACTCTTAATCTCTATCCCTTACATCAATTTATTTACTCATGGAACGCACATTACTGTTGCCCACTCTATGGGAACTACGATAGGAATTAATACTACTATTTTATTAGCTTCTCTTTTCTATATTGTGAACAAAGAAGGAAAAGAATTACTTGATAAGTATCGTAAAATCATCAAATTAGGATTTTGGTTTTTTAATATCTCATTGGGCGTATTCTTAATCTGTTTACTTTTAGGAGGAGTAGAAAAAAGTATCTGGATGTATTTCACAGATGAGCCGTCATCTTTTGGACAAATGCAAGATAAAATACAACCCTACATGTATGTCTTTTTAGCTGCAGGATTTGGGCTTTTAGCTGGAATTTTAATGGTAGCAGTACCGATGCTTAACGTTTTGATGAAAAAGAGTAAATAGTTACATTCAACATGTGATACACATCATGTTATTATTTTAGAATTTCTAGCACTCAAAGATTTTAGAGATTACACAGGAGCCATTGAAGAAGCACTGAATGAAGGTGACTTGAAAAAAGTATTGAGGCAATAGCCTTTTAATTAATTATTTTGGAGGACATTACTCCCAACTATATATCATGGAAAATTATAAAAATCCCAATCTAATGGATTGGGAAACTGGAAAGGTTAAAGGTTTTAAAGGCAAGAGTTTAATTGACCTAAAAAATGGAGGATTAAAAATGGTAAAAGTTGATGCTAACGCTACTTACCCTTCTCATCTTCACCCTAAAAAAACTGAATTTATTTATGTATTGGAAGGTAGCCCAAAAATAGAAATTGGTGAGGAGAATTATAATGGTACTCAAGGAGATTTTTTCATTTTACCTCACGCAGTAAAACATAGTATAATTAATACTACTGAGTTAGAATGTTTACTTTTAGTGGGTGCTATTAACAATTAAAATACATTAAATGAAAGACCAACCAAAAGGCGAATTAGCCATACGAGTAGTAGCAATGCCAAAGGACACCAATCCTGCTGGAGATGTTTTTGGAGGGTGGTTAATCTCTCAAATGGATTTGGCAGGTGGCGTATTTTGCAGGAAAATTGCTAAAGGAAGAGTGGTTACCGTTACCATAGATTCCACTACTTTTAACGCACCTGTATTTATTGGAGATACACTTTGTTGCTATGTTTCTTTAGTTAAAATTGGTAGAACTTCAATTACCGTTTATATTGAAGCTTATGTGAACAGAGATTTTGAAGATACTCGCATAAAAGTTACCGAAGGAGAATTTAAGTATGTAAAAATGGATGAGAACAGAAAACCTGCGCTAATAAATAAGTAACATCAAAAATGGACACAAAACAATACTTCTACCGCAACGTAATATTTTCTAAACAAGGAAAAAAAATCTCAATTGTAGATATACACAATCCTAAAAATGATAGAGAAGAACTCGAGCCTTGGTTTGCAATGGTTTTTCAATTAGCTGATGGTCAGCATACTTTAGAGCAGTTGTTACAGTTTATGCCCAGCCAATACAACGGTATGCCTCCAGAGAACTTAAGAAAAACTATTGTTTCTGTGGTAGAACGCATGACACAAAACCGAATAATTATGTTAACCGAAAAACAAACGGAGTTGCCTTACTACCTTTCTATGCCTTACGAATTATTAGACATTGAGAAAGCTAAAAAAGAATTGGCAAAAGATAGAGCTGATTTAAATTAGCAAGACAAGCAATAAAAAAGTAGCCTTGTATGAGGTGTATCATTCTTTTTACAACATAAATCGACTTAATTTGTTGTATGAATTGGTTTGTATTAAGTGCTTGTTTAATTGTTTATCCGCTATTCGGACTTTCAATTTATCTCCTCAGAAATCGATTGGATAAAATACAAAATTTCAGTTACGTAATTTTAATGCCTATAGGACTTAGCTTTGTTTTAGGAGTAGGTGTTTTAGCGTATGCCGTAGCTTCTATGTAAGCTAATCTCTTTTTAATTATCTGGTTCAACATGTATCAACACATCAGAGATCTCTGGTAATTTATGTTGTAATTCTCTTTTTAAATCGTGGGCTATCTCGTGTCCTTTTCTTACAGGAATATCTCCATTAACTATCAAATGTAAATCAACATGAAATGAAAGTCCCGTCTTCCGAACATAACATTTTTCTGTATCTATTACTCCATCTACACTTTTGGCAATTGCTCTAATTTCCAACACAAAATCATCGTATAAATGTTCATCCATTATTTCGCCCAAGGCTGGTCTAAATATCAAATAAGCATTGAAAACAATAAACCCTGAAGCAATTAATGCCGCCCAATCATCAGCGGTTTCATACCCTTCACCCATATAGATAGCAACAGATATTCCTATAAATGCCATTAACGAAGTAATTGCATCGCTTCTATGATGCCACGCATCAGCTTTTAAAGAGGTGCCTTTTGTTTCATCACTTCTTTTAGAAACTATCCGATAAAAGACTTCTTTTATCACTACAATTATTGCCAGTACAATTAATGTATAACCCTCTGGCACCTCATGTGGTGTTTGAATATTCTGAATGCTTTTGTAGGCAATTATTGTGGCCGAAATAACTAAAAAACCTACCACAATAAAAGTAACTAAAGGTTCTGCTCTTCCATGACCATAAGGATGGTTTTTATCGGCTGGTTTGGTAGAATACCTTAATCCAAACAGCACCAATATTGATGCAAATACATCTGTGGTAGATTCAATGGCATCAGCAATTAACGCATAAGAATTACCAAAAACTCCTGTAACTCCTTTTGCCAAGGCCAACAATGCATTGCCAACAATGCTCAAGTAAATCGTATTAATTGCTTTTTGTTTGTTGCTACTCATCTTCTAATTGTGCCCATTCTGTCCATGAGCCATCGTACATTGCATTTTCGTGTTGCATTACCAATTCACTTGCCAACAAAATAATGCAAGCAGTAACACCCGAACCACAGGTAAATACAAATGGCCTGTTTTCTGTTTCTAAATTACGAAACACTTCTTTTAATTCGGGAATGGATTTGAATTTTCCTTTTGCTAATACTTCGGTATAAGGTAAGTTGATAGAACCTGGAATGTTTCCACCTCTTAAGTCTTTTCTTGGTTCTGATTCTGTACCATTAAACCTGCCTGCTGAGCGAGCATCAATGAGCAATGCTTTTTTTGTACTAAGGTTGGCTTTTACAAAATCGTAAGCTATTACTTGCTTGGGTTGTAGTTGAGCCTTGAAATCTCCTTGATCAAATTCAGAATCAAAACCTGTTTCTGTTTCATAACTATTGGCTAACCACTCTGGTAAACCACCATCTAACACTGCTACATTTTGGTGACCAAAAGTGGTGAACATCCACCAAACTCTAGGGCTTAAAAAAACACCCTTGTTATCGTACACCACAATTTTGCTATCGCTATCAATGCCTAATTGCTGACAACCCGCCTCAAATTGTGCTGCACTCGGAAAAGTATTGGGAAACTCACTTGTTGCATCGCTAAACACATTCTTTACATCAAAATAACGTGCTCCAGCTATGGCAATGTTATCTACTGCTATTTTTTGGCTGACATCTAAGATGACTAAATCATCATCATTAAGGTGCTCATTAAGCCATTCGGTAGATACTAGTGGTGTGTTCATTTTATGTTT
>JAESUI010000287.1 GCA_016763135.1 Flavobacteriales bacterium | reverse complement strand
TGCGTACCAATTGACGGAGGATTAAGTTTCTTATTGTTAGCTGGTGTTGCTTACGGAGGAAAAAAAGTATACGATATATCAAATAATGAAAAGGCTGAATAAGATTCAGCCTTTTTTTATTCTTACTATTTTTTTGTTGATTAGAATCTTGAACTAAATCTTTCCTTAGTTGATTCATATTGGTTGATTTCTCCAATATCCATCCAAGAGCCTTCACTTACAGGGAACACACCAACCTTACCACCTCTATCTTTTATTTTTTCCATCAAATGGGTAATGTGATAAAATTCATCTGTAGGGATTTCTGCTAGTAAGTGTGGTTCGAGAATGTATAAACCAGCATTTACATAATAGGTGGTAGTTGGTTTTTCTTTCAATTCTTTGAGTAAACCATCTTTTTCTACCTCCATAGTTCCATAGGGTATAGAATAAGTTTTAACAGCTGCAACAGCAGTTAAGTCATTCCCATTTTCTTGGTGGTACCTTAGTATTTCTGAATAATCTTGATCAATCAGAATATCACAATTAGAAATAAAAAAGGTAGAGTTAATACTTTCTTTCATTAAGTGTAAGCTGCCTGCTGTTCCTAAAGGCTTATCTTCATTATAGTAAGAAATACTATATTCAGGTTTATCTTCAAAGTATTGTTTAATTAATTCAGCTTTGTGGTTAACAGACATGTGAAAATTATTAATTCCATGTGCTTTAAATGTGTCCATAATAATTTCCACAAAAGCTTTTTTACCAACTGGCACTAAAGGTTTTGGAATAAGGTTTGTGATAGGCTTTAATCGCTCGCCTTTACCACCAGCCATAATTACAACAGGAATATTTCCTTCAATTTTTTGTCCAGAAAATTTCTTTTTAAACACATCTTTCCAAAAATAAACATCAACTAAATTTTTGTCTTCATCTAGAATAGGCATTAATTCAGCACTAAAGTTGAGCATTAACTCTAATATTTCTTCTTTAGGTTGATTTGTATTTCCAACATTAATATTTTTCCTTAAAAATTGATTTAAAGGTTTGTTAAAATCATTATTCTTTAACAAGCTACGCTGAATATCACCAATGCTTATTAAGCTCTTAAAATGCTTGTCTTCAAACACAATTAACAGCTTGCAGTTATTTTTATCCATTAAAGTAAGAGCATCTAATAAGGATGCATTATAATCGATAATTAAATGATGTATTTTTTCTTGAAGATCCATTATTTAATATGGTTTTGCAGGATTGCCAAAATAATTTCCAGTAGAAAGGTTTTTTATTACCACAGAGCCTGCACCAATAAAAGTATCTTTTTCAATTTCAACTTCTTGAACCAGCACAGTTTTTGATCCAATAAAAACATTATTTCCAATCTTACATTCTCCATTAATGGTTGCAGATGTAGAAATGTGCAATGGTTTTCAATAGTAGTATCGTGCTCTATTAGAGCATTTGTATTAATAATACAGTTTTTACCTACAGTACTAGAAGCATTTAAAATGGCTCCATTCATAATAATTGTTCCTTCACCTATTCTTGTATGTTTAGAAACATATGCGCTCGGAGAAATAATAATAGGTAAGTTTTTACCCAATTTTTTTATTTTTTCGAATAATTTCATTCTTAAGGTTGTACTTTTTAATTGTCCAATAGTGATTAAGAAATTATCAGACTTCTTAGCAATTTCATTCAAATCTTCATCGCTCCCAATTATTGGATAACCTAAAACGGTCTGACCTATTTTTTCTTTAACATCAATAATTCCAGCAATAGAAAACTTGTCTTCATGTTCAATAACATCGATACATGATTTACAATGCCCGCCACCGCCAATTAATATGATTGTTGGTTTATTCATTTAATTCTTATACTACTCGGAATATTAACTAATCGTTCTGAAAGATAAAGAGAATTTGTTAAATCAGTTGTTTGACATGATTTAAACATTTTTAATTCACTCATTAATTGCCATACTGGTCGAGCCATCACTCCATTATTATTCGAAAATTCCAAAAATTCATCTCTTTCACTTTTACCTTTAAAGAGAATAGCATTTAACCAATAATTAGATTTGCTGTTAGAAGGTTCATTAATGAATTTAATACCTTTTTGCTTAAAGAACTCATAGTATATAGTTGCTAGCGCTCTTTTGTTTTCTATAAAGCTTGGTAGATTCTCCATTTGAGCACAACCTAGGGCAGCACTTACATTTGATAACCTATAGTTATAACCAATCTCATCATGTTCGTACTCCCATTTGTGAGCGACTTTAGCTGTAGTAGTAAGGTGTGTAATTTTATTTGCAATAGTTTCATCATTAGTAATAACCATTCCGCCACCACCACAAGTAATTGTTTTATTTCCATTAAAACTAAGGATACCAATTTTTCCAAATGTACCTGTATGTTGATTGTTATAAAAACTTCCTAGAGATTCTGCAGCATCTTCTACAACTGGAATATTATAATCATTACAAATAGCAACGATTTTATCGATTTTGCATGGATGCCCAAAAGTGTGCATAGGAATACAAGCTGAAATTTTTCTATTTGTTGTTTTGTTGTAAGGGATATTATTTTTTAATTCAACATTGTTGGTTAGGAAATCTTTTAGACTTTCTGGAGACATACCCATAGTGTCTTTATCTACATCAACAAAAACAGGATGTGCTTTTTGGTACGATATTGCATTAGCAGTAGCTACAAAAGTTAATGCTTGAGTAATTACTTCGTCATTAGTATCTACACCAATTGCTACAAGAGCAATATGTAATGCGGTTGTTCCATTTACAGTTGCTGTTGCATATTTTGCTCCAGTATAATCTTCTATTTGTTCCTCGAACTTAGTTACATATTTACCCACATAAGAAACATAGGTAGAATCAATACAATCATTCAAGTACTTTTTTTCATTCCCGATAAACCGTGGTTCATGCAAGGGGATAAAATCTTGATTAGGGAATTGTTGTTTTATAAAGTCTGTTATTTCTTTAAACATTGTAAATATTAGCCTTATAATTACTTAGGTTTTCTTTAATGCTAAACCATTCAATAGTTTCTTTTAATCCCTCTTTTAATGAATGATTGGGATTCCAATTAGTAAGCTCTTTAATCTTTGTATTATCACCATATAAACGTTCTACTTCACTTTTTTCAGGACGAAGTCTTTCTTCATCAGTGATAATCTTTGCAGCTGGGTTTATTAACTCGATAATATTGTGAGCTAAATCACCAATAGAAATTTCATTGTTGGTAGCAATATTAATTTCTTGCCCATTGGTATTGTCAGATTTTGCAATTTCAACAAATCCATTAGCCGTATCT
>JAESUI010000286.1 GCA_016763135.1 Flavobacteriales bacterium | reverse complement strand
CACCTTACAACTCACTTAAACTCCTTTTTTAATTCTTTAATCCCTTTCTTTTTTAATAAAGCACGTTCTATGTTAATCAGCTTGGTTTTTAATGGATGTCTATTTAAAGACCCCCCATAAGACCCGGAAACTCCTTTGTATAAGGGAGTTTTAATGAACAAATCTATTTTACTAGATTCAATTTCTTTTAACTTATTGTAAAGAACATGCTCAATAAATGTTCCTTGACTATCATTTACAAGTTGATAAGCACCTTTAATCAGAGATTGGTAAACATCCATATTACTCCTAAAAAAAGAAGTTATGGCCACTTGTTTCACCTTGTGCCTGTCTATGATTATTCCATTATTTGTTTGACTGACCAGCTTTTTGAAATTAACCACAACATACCTACCAGAAACTTTAATCATTTCATCGTATTTATTTTCCAAACGAGATACTACTCCATCCAGCACTTCAAACTCCTGATATCCTTTTCCTTGTTCAATTTTTGTTGATGTTGGAAAGGTTAAACTAAAAACATTGGGAAGATCGAACAATAACTTAAAGGCTTCATCAACAGCAAAATCATAACCCGAATTTTCGGCAAAATAAATATCTCCAGAAAAATTAGCTGTATAATATTTTAAAACTTCCAGGTACTCTATCCTTCTATCTGCTGGATTATTTTGAGTAACAAAATTACTATTGGGTGTAATTGTCGCTGTTATTATTAGACATTGTTTTTTCCTATCCATCACAATGTCGCACTGTTTAGTTTTTTAACCAAAGGAGTAATAAGCTTTGACCAATAAAAGTTCTCTTGAATTCGGTGCTGAGCTTTTTTCCAGTTATCATCTAACATCACTTCATCACCTGTTTTTTGTTGTAGAATTTGCACCAACGCATTTTCATCATTCTTCTCTACTGCAACACCTAATTGGTAATCATTAGTTATATATCTAAAACTAGACATACCGGAGGTTCCTATTACATAATTTCCAAAATACATGGCTTCAACAAAGGTAATTCCAA
This sequence comes from Flavobacteriales bacterium, assembly GCA_016763135.1. Lineage (GTDB taxonomy): Bacteria > Bacteroidota > Bacteroidia > Flavobacteriales_E > Vicingaceae. The sequence goes on along the minus strand of JAESUI010000286.1, from coordinate 5,071 downwards.
ATGATTCGAAAGGGGAACTTAAGCAGCATATTTTTGATCGGTTGTAATAGCCATACAATTCTTTTCTGTCTTCAATCTGGCCAACCAGTTCTATTTTATCTTTTAAATGAGGATTTTCCTTAATGATATTAGCAACTCGATCCTCAAAATTATTTTCTATTGGTCCAATAAATAGTAATTTCCAATTTGGAATATTTGCCTTTGAAAAAGCATTTAATAACAGCTCAAAATTTTTGTCTGTTGCTCCTATTCTTCCTACCGAAAGAATAATATTTTCTTTCTCCTTAAACGCTCTGATTTGAGGGAATTCTTGTTTTAAATAAATATCATTTACCCCATTAGGGATCAAAAGGGCTTTGTCTTTAAGGGTTGGAAACCTCTTTATTAATAATTCTAAAGCGATTGGATTCTCGACAGAGATTACAGACAATTGTTTAAACAACTGCTTTTCCTTTTTTTTATGAGCCCAATTGAATATGCCTTTTTTTGAATACCTAATTCCTCGTTCAAGCATTTCGTTGTACACATCCATTTTCAAATAAACCTTTCCTGCAGGATTGTGTTTTTTATAATGAAGTGCATAATGAATGGTTTCTTTTGTTAAATGGAAAAAGTGAATAACATCTATTTGAGTTGCTTTTTGTTTAATGTAATCCAATACAGCTTTTTCCATAAAAAGCTTCTTACCACATGGAACTATAAAATCTATTGTGAGGTGATTGGCCTCGGTGTTTAAATAAGAATAGTTAGCACTATTTTTAAAACAAACCAATTTTGCTTCATATTCTCCAGATGCTGCCATTGAATTTGCTAGCTGTCCTACGTCCTTAATTAAATGAACATTTTCTGCTAAAGGGAATATGGTAGTAAAATTTTTCAATAAAAATAGATTTACTTTTAGTTCGTGTCAAAGCTATAAAAAAAGTAATATTTTTACAGTAAAAATAAGGGATTTGACAGAAACTGAAAATAAGTACATCGAGCTTTTAAAAGATGTATTAATAGATAAAGACAATGCGTATAGGTATCAACTAACTCCCTACCCACCTCATAGAAGTTATTTTTTAAAAAGAATGGTAATTAACAAGGTAATTAATACCCTTGCCAAGAAACGTTTAATTATTACCGGAATTAATGAGAATGGAGTTAAACAACGAGAAGTTGGTTTAGGGTGGCCCATTAATGGCTACAGCATGGTTGGTGCAAAAAGATTGAATAACATTCAATTTTGTATTGAAGATGTAATTAAAAATAATGTTGAGGGTGATTTTATTGAAACAGGAGTTTGGAGAGGTGGTTCTTGTATTTTTGCTAAAGCGATGTTTGGGATTTTAGATAAAAACCGAGCTGTTTGGGTAGCCGATTCTTTTGAAGGACTTCCAAAACCGAATACAACATTATACCCTGAAGATGCTGGAGATGATTTGTTTTCATTGGAGCAACTTAGAATTTCTAAAGAGCAGGTAGAGGAAAATTTTAAACGTTTTGATCTATTAGATGATAAGGTTAAATTCCTTAAAGGTTGGTTTAAAGATACTCTCCCATCTGCCCCGATAGATAAACTAGCGATTATAAGATTGGATGGTGATATGTATGAATCAACTATGGATGGTTTAGTTAATTTGTACCACAAACTATCTTCTGGTGGATACATTATTATTGATGATTATGGAACTATTCCTGCTTGTAAAAAAGCAGTACAAGATTTTAGAGAGAAGAACGGAATTACAGAAGAAGTTATAAATATTGATGATTCTGGATATTATTGGCAAATAAAATAAAATTGAAAAACTTTTTTATACATATTGGAATGCCTCGAACTGGCACCACTTTTCTTCAGAAAAAGGTTTTTCCGAATATAGAAGGTTTCAATTCTTATAGTTTACCATACAGTCATTATAATGAAGCTTTTCATAAAATGATTTACATGGATGATTCGCTTTATGATGAAGAGGAATTTCTTAAAGAAGTGAGACAGTTTAAAGGTGAAAACGTGATCTTATCTAACGAAAATTTTATTGGCCAATCCTTATTTTATTACCATTCTAATAGAACAAGAATTGCACAGAGATTACATAAAGCGATGCCTAACGCAACAATTATTCTCTACTTAAGAAACCAGATAGATATTTTAAAATCGTTGTATTTAATTACCGTTAGCTGGAAAGAAAGCAAAAGCTTAGACGAGTTTGTTTGGACTAAGAGAGACCCTTACACCATCAACAACTATCATGATGGTAATTTAAATTACGGAGAGAAAGAAGGGTATTACAGCACTTTTGAAACGCACGAGCGCTTAGACGGTTACATCTATAATAATTTGATTGAGCTTTATAAAGACCTGTTTCCCAACGTTGAAATTATTCTTTATGAAGATTTTATAAATGATCCTGTGAAGGTTCAGAAACGATTAGAAAATATTTTTAGTTGTAATTTTAATGAAACGGTATCTGCTTCTTTTAAAAATAAAGAAGTAATGAACCAAGGTGTAAACAAACGCCAAGCAGTATGGTTAAGTAAAATAAATAAATGGCAAGATGTAGTTGAGGACAGTGACTTCAATTCTAGGGCACTTAACCGATTAAAACGTTGGGTAAAAAACAACCTCCATTCTGATAAAGAGTTAGAATTTAGTGCTGAAGTAAGACAAGAAATTGTTGATTTTTATCGTCCATACAATCAAGCTTTAGCAAAAAAATACCCTGAGCTGGAATTAGAAAACTACGCTAAAGAATACTTGTTGTAATTATTCTATTTATTCCAAATTCCTTTTGCTGTACCATTCATTATTTTGAAGTATTGTATTGGTTGAAATACAATTCTTGGTAGAATACAACAAATTGATGCCAGCATTACCCCTACACTTCCCATGCCTAAATTCTTAGCAAAATAAATAGATAAGGGAATGTTTACTATGGTAACAAAAACAGAATGCCACAAGCTTAGTTTGATTTTAGATATACCACTTAAAAAATTTGAGAACACCATTATACTTGTGGTAAGCATTACCCATATTGCCATAACCAAAGAAAGTGAAAAAGGGATAGAAACCTTATCTCCAACCCAAGCCTGATAGGCATATTCCGACAGGAACAACATCCCTATTAACCCAACAACAATTAACATCCATAACTTAAATGTTTTACTTGTAATTTTTCTAATCCAAGCATAATCTTTTTTAACGTATGCCTCAGTATATGCAGACCATAACGGAGTGGTTATGATGGTAAAAACCATGGTAATGATTCCAAAATACTTAAAGGCAATGTTATAAGGTGTTACATCTTGTGGACCCGAAATTTGAGTAATGATAATGTTGTCAGTCATAAATACCACCAAGGCTGCTCCTTGCATAATAAAAAACCGCAGCCCTAAACTCATTAACTCTTTAAGGTGCGAGAAATCTACAAATTTTAGTGATGGTTTATATTTTTTGTAAGAAGTATTAAAAAACCATATTCCTGCTAAAAGCGGAACAATAAGATTAATAATACTAAAGGATGCCCCTAAATAAAGCAATGAACCTTGGGTTGTTTTTAACAGAACAACTACCACTATTAAAGATATTAAACTCCCTACTGTATTTATTGCACTACTCATTGCTGGACGTTGATCTGCAACAAAAACTACGTTTATCAACTTGATAATAAACTGCAAACAAAACACACTAAAAACTACAAAAACCAGTTTTTCGAGTTCAATAATATCCGTTGATGTATTTAATATTTTTCCCCAATCTAAAAATTGGTTCACGATAAAAAAAAACAACAAAAAGCACTACGGAGATAATCGTAATAATGGCATAAGTGGTGCTTATATAGGTTCTGGCCAATTCATCTTTACCTTCAGCTTTGGCAACAGAGAACTTGTTACGCAAGCCGTTTCCTAACCCAATATCAAAAAAACTAAACCAAGTAATAACCGACATTAAAGTAATCCAAACACCATATTTGGTTGGATTTAAATAATCTATTGTTAATGGAACCAATAATAAACTAATGGCAATGCTTATTCCTTTAAGCAAAAAAGAACCTAAAATGTGTTTTTTTGCTTTTACAGAACGCTCGTGACGAGAAAAGAATTTATTAAATAAACTGTTAGTCAAGATTTGCTGAATATTCGTTTTAAGAAACCTTTTTTGTTTTCCTCCTCATAATAACCATACCCGTAACCATATCCGTAGCCATATCCATAGCCATAAGAAGCGCCACCAGCTTTAACAGCATTAAACAAAATAGAGGCATTTTTTAATTTACCCTCTTTATATAACTGGGCAATATGCGATAAATGATCTTTTTTAGTAACGTTTTGACGCACAACAAAAATCAACGCATCAGCATATTTATTCAATAACAATGCATCAGTTACTAAACCAATAGGTGGAGAATCTATAATGATCATGTCATATTTAGTTTTCAGAATATCTATTAGTTCATCCATCTTATTGTTCATGATTAACTCAGAAGGATTTGGCGGAACTGGTCCAGATGGAATAATATCTAAATTCTCTACCTCAGTTTTTTGTACAATAGCATCAATATTTTCAGAACCAATTAAAAATGAGCTAATTCCTTTATCGTTAGAAATATTGAAATCCTTAACTATTTTGGGTTTTCTTAAATCTAACCCAAGCAAGACTACTTTCTTACCAGAAGCAGCAATAATTGATGACAAGTTCATTGCCGTGTAAGTTTTACCTTCTGATCCAACGGATGATGTAATTAGTAATACCTTTTGTTCTTTACCAGAAGCAATGTATTTAAGGTTAGTTCTAATCGATCTAAAGGATTCAGCAATCAATGATTTTGGCTTTTGTGAAACAATTAAAGCAGATGTTTCCTTACTCAACCCTACAACTCCTAGTATCGGAATTTTGGTCATTTTAGTAATGGTTCTTTTATCTCTTACTTTATCATTAAGTTGGTCTTTGATAAAAATTAAACCTGTTGGTAATAGTAAAGATAGCAGCAATGCCAATGAAAAACTTTTCTTTGGTATAGGTCGGATAGGGTAAGGAGTTGAACGGGCTTCTTCTATAATTCTATTATCAGATACAGAGGCAGCTAATGCT
>JAESUI010000285.1 GCA_016763135.1 Flavobacteriales bacterium | reverse complement strand
TTAACTTCAAGAGCCCATAGACCAGCTTATGGTACTGATGGAGATTATTTTTCTAAACCAAATACTGATGATATTTTTGATGCAGTTTATTCTATTATGAATGAGGTGGATGATGATCAGTTTCCAGAGATTTATTAAATTTTTTTTCAAAAAAAGTTTTTCGTTTCAAATATTTTATACTTTTGTCTCATATTCTTTAAAAGAATGTTGAGTTTAATATTACATATAACCATTTTTATGATTTGCACAATTGCTATGTGGAGACGCTATAGTAATAATGCAAATAGACCTGTCTTTATTTATATTAATAAGTAAGACTAAGCCGAAAGGCACTCAACACATCAAATAAATTTTCTTGAACACATTTAATCTGCTTAAAGCGGATAAAATTTAATAAAAATGGAAAAAGTTTTTAATACAATAATAGAACGATTAAACAACTTAATCGTAGTAGCAAGTCCAGAAGGAGCAGTAGAATACGTAAGCCCTTCAGTTAAATCTATGCTTGGTTACGAACCATCAGAACTACTTGGAGATGGGTGGTGGAATTGTACCAAAAGCAATGAAGATGAGACTATTTTATTTAAAGATTATATCAAAAATCAATTTGAGTCTAATGGAAATTTAGGATTGAAAGAGGTAAGTTATGAGCGCCAGTTAAAAACAGCTTCTGGAGTTAATAAATGGATTTTATGGAACATGTCTGTAGGGCCTGATAACTCTATAATTAGCATTGGTTCTGATATAACTAAACGTAAAGATGCTGAGAGAGCCTTAGAGGAAAAGAATAAAAGCTTGCTTCAAAAAAATGAGGATATAATTGATAGCATCCAATATGCAAGAAAAATACAAGATGCTATTTTGCCAAATGTTTCTTCTATTGCTAAAAGTGTAGCAGATGCTTTTGTATTGTATTTACCAAAAGATGTGGTAAGTGGAGATTTTTACTGGTATTATAAAAATGAGAATAAAATTTTTATAGCAGCAGTAGATTGTACTGGACATGGTGTTCCTGGAGCGTTAATGTCTATTGTTGGAAATTCTATTTTAAAAGATGTTATTGTAAAACGAGCAATAGAAGATCCTAGTAAAATATTAGAAGCTTTGGATAGCGATGTAAATAATCTATTTCAAAAAGAAGACTCTTATGATGTAATGAGTGATGGGATGGATATGGCTTTAGTGGTAATAGATTTAGATACTAATGTACTAACTTTTTCAGGGGCAATGCGTCCATTATGGATAGTGAGAAATGGAGAGGTAATAGACATTAAAGGAGACCGTTTTCCTATAGGCTATTTTTACGGGGTAGAAAAAACATTTACTAATGTTGAATTTCAGTTGCAGAAAGATGACCAAATCTATTTGTTTTCTGATGGTTATGCAGATCAGTTTGGTGGTGAGAAAAACAAGAAGTTTAACCGAAAGAAAATGAAAGAACTATTGGTTTCTATAAACGCTATGAGTGGAATAGAACAGCAAGGTTTTTTGGATTATGCACTTAAAAACTGGCGGCAAGAAATTGAGCAAACAGATGATGTGCTAGTTATCGGTTTGAGAATTTGATGAAATCAAATAACGAAAATCAGATAAGAACATTCTCAACTGGATTGAGGATTTAGATAATGGAGTTTAAAAATTTAGAAAGGTCTTAAATTTTACAAAAGAGCTGGGCAATATTTTCGCATTAAAAACGTATTTTAGCCTACTAATGCACAAATTATTGATGAAAAAATTAGTTGCTATTTTTTTATTGCTTAGCTCTTTTGTTTGTACCGCACAAATTGGTGGAACAAATACCTATGAGTTTTTAAATATTCCCATCTCTGCAAGAGTTGCTTCGCTTGGCGGAAATGCTATTGCAGTGTATGATAATGATCCAACATTAGCATTTGCTAATCCATCATTGTTAAATGCTAAAATGAATGGGATGGTAACTTTTTCCTACCTTAATTATTTTGCAGATATCAATCATGGTTTTGTTTCTTATGTAAAAGATTTAAAAAAAGCTGGAACATTCTCAGCAGGTATTCGATACCTTGATTATGGAACTTTCTTAGAAACAGATGAAGGAGGAAATGAATTAGGAAATTTCACTGCTGCTGAATATGCTTTTATTTTAGGTTGGGGAAAACAAATTGACTCTTTATTTTCTGTTGGTGCTAACCTAAAACCCATTTATTCTAACCTATATTTATATTCATCTGCAGGAATTGCTTTTGATTTCTCTGCCACTTATCATAATGAGGATATTGGTTTAGTAATGTCTTTGTTATTTAAAAATGTTGAAGTACAATTAAGTCCTTACGTGGAAGGAGGTAGAAAAGAGCCCCTCCCTTTTGAAGTGCAATTTGGGCTTTCTTATAAATTGGGTCATGCTCCTATAAGATTGTTTTCTGATATGACTCAATTACAAAATTGGAATTTAGCATATAATGATTCAATAGTTGCAACTAACAGTAATGAAGCATTAACTGATGAGGAAAAATCGGAGTTAAATAAAACAAGTTTTTTATCAGAATATATGGCTCACGGTGTTGTTGGGTTAGAATTTGTTCCATCAAAGAGTTTTATGTTAAGGTTGGGATATAGTCCTAGAAGAAGATCAGAATTGGCGCACGATAATAAACCTGGTTTGGTTGGATTTAGTTGGGGATTAGGGTTTAGAATAAAGAAATTTCATATTAGTTATGGTAGCGCAAAATATCATTTAGCCGGGCCATCAAATCATTTTACAGTGACTACCAACTTATCAGAATATTATAGAAAAGGGGCAGCACCAAGACCGCCAAAAGAAAAGAAAGTAAAAAAGGTTAAAACCAAAAAGCCTAAAAAGGATAAAAAGAAGAAGGATGAATAAAATTATTGTAGCCATTGATGGTTATTCTTCTTGCGGAAAAAGTACACTAGCAAAAGAGATTGCTGTAGCGTTAAATTATATTTATATAGATACTGGTGCTATGTACCGTGCAGTAACGCTATATGCTTTAAGAAATAAGCTATTATCAAATGATAAGTTTGATAAACAACAATTAATTGAATCATTACCTCAAATCAGCGTTTCATTTTCTTACAATTCAACATTAAATCATTCAGAGACTTATTTAGATGGTGAAAATATTGAGGGACAAATTAGAGGAATTGAAGTTTCTAGGCATGTGAGTAAAATAGCACAGGTAAAGGAGGTTAGAGCCAAATTAGTAGAGATTCAACGAGAAATTGGTAAAGAAAAAGGATTGGTTATGGATGGGAGAGATATTGGTACGGTTGTATATCCAAATGCTGAGCTAAAAATATTTATGACTGCTGATTATAAGATAAGAGCACAACGCAGGTTTGAGGAATTACAAGCTAAAGGGGATGATATTTCTTATGAAGATGTGTTAAACAATATCACTTCTCGTGATAATGATGATACCAGTAGAAGCGTCAATCCATTGATTCAGGCAGATGATGCAATAGTGATTGATAATTCGGAGATAACTAGGGATGAGCAACTTAAAATTGCTTTACAGTACGTAAGCGAAAAAATCAGTCAATAATAATCCCTTATTTTGTTAAAATTTTCGCGATAGCACCCCATTTTTATTGAGGATAAAACAATTATAATTTGTATCTTTATGGAATGAGTAAAGGAGATGGAAAGATAATGGATATTGTAAGTAAGATTAAAATAGAAAGATCAAATGGTTCTAAATTACCATTTGTAGATTTTAATAACATTGAGTTTGGGAAAGAATTCTCCGACCATATGTTTGTTGCAGACTATAAAGATGGAGAATGGCAAAATTTAAAAATTGTGCCTTATGCTCCAATTACGTTGAGTCCTGCATGTGCAGCTATTCATTATGGACAGTCTGTGTTTGAAGGAATGAAAGCTTACAAAAACGAAAGTGGTGAGATTTATCTTTTTAGACCAGAAGAAAATGCCAAGAGAATAAATAGATCAGCAGAAAGATTGTGTATGCCAGAAGTTCCAGAGGAATTATTTATGGAAGCGGTTAAACAATTAATTGAAGTAGATGCTGATTGGGTTCCTGCAATTGATGGATGCTCATTGTATATTAGACCATTTATATTTGCAGTGAAGAACTACTAGGTGTACGACCAGCAGCTGAATATAAGTTTATGATTTTTACTGCTCCAGTTGGAGGGTATTATTCTGAACCTGTTCATGTTAAAATTGAAACAGAATATTCTAGAGCATGTGAAGGAGGAGTTGGTTATGCTAAAGCAGCAGGTAATTATGCAGCAGCTTTATATCCAGCAAAATTAGGACAAGAGCAGGGTTTCAGACAATTAATATGGACAGATGCTAAAGAGCATAAATACATTGAAGAAGCTGGAACAATGAATATTATGTTCCACATTGGAGATACGTTAATTACACCAAATACAGATTTAAAAACCACTTTAGCTGGCATAACTAGAGACAGTGTATTAACATTGGCTAAAGAGTTAGGGGTTAAAGTTGAAGAAAGAAGAGTTTCTGTTGATGAGGTAATTGAAGCTGCTAAAAACGGAACACTAAAAGATGTTTTTGGAACAGGAACTGCAGCTACAATAGCTCAGATTGCTTCTATTACTTATAATGATGAACGATTTGATTTACCTGCTATTGAAGATAGAAAACTCTCTAATGAGATTGCTACCTTAATTCAAGACCTTAAAAGGGGTAGAGCAGAAGATACTCACAATTGGATATATAGAATTTAAAAGAAATTAACTTAACAAAAAAGCCGAGCAAATTGCTCGGCTTTTTTTATTGTTTCAATTGTATTTAGTGACAATCTTTTTTCAAGGTAGTTTCAATAGCTAGTTCTACTACCGACCATGTTTTAGTCACACCATCTTCTCCTGTGTGTAGTGCACCACAAATTTCATTTAAAGAAGCTACAGCACCTTCAGCACCAAAGTCAACCATATCAATTTCTCCAGTTAATTTAACAGTAGAACCTTCTACAGTGTAATCTAAAACTGTTTCCTTTTCAATGTTGTTTATCGTTAAGTAAAAAGTACAAGTTCCACTTGTATTATCTCCAGTAGCGCTTTTAACTTGACCTAAAATAATATCAGTTTCATTCATTGCACCAAAAAATGAAGCTACAATTTTAGAATCTCTATCCTCATTAGAAGTATTTGTACTTGAAGTAGGAATGTTAAACTTAATTGATTCTAAGACATCAGTAATTTTTGTAGATTTTTCACCAGCAGTAACATTTACTTGGTCAAACTGACCACCAACCCCAATTTTATCTGAAGTTTTAAAAGCAGTCCAACGAACTTGTGCACCAGCAGCTTCATCATAAGAATAGAAACAAATTTCTTCCGTATTTTCAGTTGTAGTTTCTTCAGCTGTTTCTGATTTTTCTCCACCACCACATGAAGTAAAAATTAATGCTGTAACTACAGCTATTGGTAAAAAGATTTTTCTCATTTTTTTAAAGTTATGTTAGCAAACAAAACTAAGAGATATTATAGAATAAAAAAAGCCTCAATTTAATAATTGAGGCTTATGAATTTTATATTTTTTATTATCCCAAAAACGGGTATCTATAATCTGTTGGCGGAACCAATGCTTCTTTAAATGTTCTGGGGCTTACCCATCTTACTAAGTTGAGGTAAGAACCAGCTTTATCGTTTGTTCCTGAACCACGAGCACCACCAAATGGTTGTTGTCCTACAACTGCTCCTGTTGGTTTATTATTAATGTAAAAGTTACCAGCCGCGTTTTGTAATTTTTCAGTAGCCATCATAATAGCATATCTATCTATCGCAAATATTGCTCCTGTTAATGCATAGTCTGAAGTTTCATCCAATAACTCTAATGTTTCCTCATATTTATCTTCATCATAAACATAAATAGTAACAACTGGTCCAAAAATTTCTTCACACATGGTTCTAAATTTTGGGTTGGTTGTTAAAACAACTGTTGGTTCAATAAAATAACCTATAGATTTATCATAACCACCTCCACAAATAATTTCGGCATCATCTTGCTCTTTTACGTAATCTATAAATCCAGCAATTTTATCAAAACTTCTTTCATCAATTACAGCATTTACAAAATTGCCGTAATTTTCAGGGCTTCCCATTTTAATAGAAGCAACATCTTTTTTAACTAATTCTAGTATTCCATCAGAAATGTTTGATGGTAAATATACTCTTGAAGATGCAGAACATTTTTGCCCTTGAAATTCAAAAGAACCTCTTATAATTCCGATAGATACTTGTGCAGGAACCGCAGATTTATGTGCCATAATAAAATCTTTTCCTCCAGTTTCACCAACTATTCGGGGATAAGATCTGTAATTACTAATATTATTTCCAATCTCTTTCCATAAATGTTGAAATACAGCAGTAGAACCTGTAAAGTGTAATCCTGCAAACTGAGGATGCTTAAATACAACATCTCCAGCGGCTGGTCCATCACAATAAACAATATTGATAACACCATCTGGTAATCCAGCAGCCTTAAATAATTCCATAATTACTTGAGCTGAATAAATTTGTGTGTCAGAGGGTTTCCATACAACAACATTACCCATCATCGCAGGAGCTGCACATAAATTAGCAGCAATAGAGGTAAAGTTAAATGGTGTAATGGCAAAAACAAAACCTTCCAATGGTCTATATTCTAATCTGTTCCATAATCCTGAAGAAGATTCTGGTTGTTCAGCATAAATATCAGCCATGTACTGAACATTAAATCTAAAGAAATCAATCATTTCGCAAGCAGCATCTATTTCTGCTTGAAAAGCATTTTTACTTTGACCAAGCATTGTTGCTGCATTCATTTTTGCTCTAAATGGACCCGCTAATAGTTCTGCACATTTTAAAAAGATAGCAGCTCTATCTTGCCAAGGGGTATTTGCCCATTTTTCACGAGCAGCTAGAGCAGCGTCAATTGCTTGTTTAACATGTGTTCCATCACCCATATGAAAGCTGCCTAAGTTATGAGCATGTTCATGTGGAGGATGCATAGAAACAGTGTTTCCAGTTCTAACTTCTTTTCCTCCAATAATCATTGGAGCATCTATTTTTTCTTCTTTTAATTCAGCATAAACTGCTTGTAATTCATCTTTTTCTAAACTCCCAGGAGCATAGTCAAGAATTGGTTCATTTTCAGCGATAGGTGGGATGAAAAATGCATTTGCCATTGTGTTTCTTTTTTAAATTTTTAGAAAATTTTGATGAACAAACTTAGTAAAATAATCGTAAAATTATTAGCCTTTATCTAACTTTTCATAAACAGAATTTTTACTCTTAAATTCTGGTACTAAATCTTTCATTAACGTAACAATAGCCATGTTGTCTTGTGTGGCGAATAAGCCAATAAGGTTTTCTATTTTTTCGCTAACTTCTTTAAAATCGTAGGTTTTTACTTGGGCTACCATTATCTGATCATTTTTGGTAGGTAATGTATTTTCCTTATTGTTTAGTAGCTCTTCATAAAGCTTTTCTCCAGGTCGTAATCCACTAAAAACAATCTGTATATCTCTTCCTAACTCTAATCCAGAAAGCTTAATCATCTTCTTAGCTAAATCAACTATTTTAACAGATTTACCCATGTCAAAAACATAAATTTCTCCACCATTACCAATTGTTCCAGCTTCTAAAACCAATTGACAAGCTTCTGGGATAGTCATGAAAAATCGAGTAATTTCTGGATCTGTAACAGTTATAGGCCCACCTTTTTCAATTTGCTTTTTAAAGAGCGGAATTACTGACCCGTTAGATCCCAACACATTTCCAAAACGAGTTGTTACAAAGTCAGTTGTTACGTTTCCATTAAGCGATTGAATGTATATTTCGGCAATTCGCTTAGAGGTTCCCATTACGTTGGTAGGGTTTACAGCTTTGTCAGTTGAAACCATCACGAAACGGTCTACATTATTTTCTACAGCTAAATCAGCAATAATTTTTGTTCCAAATACATTGGTTAAAATTGCTTCTGAAGGATTGTTTTCCATTAAAGGAACATGCTTGTAGGCTGCTGCATGATATACAATGTCAGGCTTAAAGGAAGTAAAGACATTGCTCATTCGTTCTTTACTTCTAATGTCTCCAACAACTACCTCACAAATCTTCCCTGTCCGTTTTTGGTTAATTTCAAACTCAATTTCATAGAGAGGTGATTCTGCTTGGTCTACTAAAATTACTTGCTTAGGATTGTATTTTACAACTTGTCTAACTATTTCACTACCAATAGAACCAGCAGCACCCGTTATCAAAACTACTTTGTTAGCCAATTGTTTTGATGTTAGTTTTTCATCCAGTTTAATTTGAGTTCTGCCTAATAAATCTTCAATTCTTACATTTTTAATTTGCTTAAAACTTAATTCTCCGTTTATCCATTTACTTACAGGGGGAACAGTTAATACTTTTACATTGTATTCAAGGCATTCTTCAGTTATTTCGTTTAGTCTTTTGCTAGGTAGGTTTTGAATGGAAATAATTACATGGTCAACCTCATTATTTTTGATTAATTCAATTAATTTGTTAGAATGGAAGATAGCAACTTGATCAATTTTTTTTCCCGAATGTTTTTTGTCATCATCTACAAAAGCCACCACTTTATATTTAACACCAGCATCTCTATCTAAAGAGTTTTTAGCAATAACACCAGATTCTCCAGCACCGAATATAATTACATTAGATTTTTCTGTGGTAGAATCAGCAAATTCTGAATACAATACTTTTACAAAAATTCTAGAAGAAACCATTGTGAAAGTAGTTACTAAGTACTCAATAATAATGATAGAAAAAGGAATGATAAACCTGCCTTCCCAAGTAAAATAAGTGAATAGGTTCATTAATACAAAAATCAGGCTACCTGCTGTGAGTGTAATGAATATTCGTTCGCTATCTTTTGAACTGGTATAGCGAATGATACCGGCATAGGTTTTAGCAATAATAAATGATGCTGATCTTACTAATAAAAAAGCAGGAATAACAATGTAGAATGTGTCAATTTCGACTTGAGGAATATCAAAGTTGAAACGAACTAGATATGCTATTATTACTGAAAAAACAGTAATCAAAAGATCAATAAAGAAGATGATCCAACGGGGTGTATTTTTACCTCTAAATATCATTAAATGATTTTTCTCAAAGATAGCAATTAACGCGAAACTTATAGAATGTGAATTGATAAGAATAAAACCATACAATGCTTTCTTTAAACTCTAACTATTTTAATACATTTGTTCCTCTAAAAATTACATTATGGAAATAGCAGAAATTAAAGATATCGCATTAAAACAAAAGCATATTGATTTAGGTGCTAAGATGGTTTCTTTTGCCGGTTTTAATATGCCTCTACAATATACAGGCTTAACAGATGAGCACTTAAACGTAAGAAGTAATGTTGGGGTGTTTGATGTTTCTCACATGGGTGAATTTATGGTTAAAGGAGATGGTGCTTTAGAGTTAATTCAACGAATTACTTCTAATGATGCTTCAAAATTAACTGTAGGTAAAGTTCAATACTCTTGTTTTCCGAATAATGAAGGAGGAATAGTAGATGACTTGTTGGTTTATATGATGGCCGAACAAGAATATATGCTAGTAGTTAATGGTGCTAATTTAGATAAAGATTGGACTTGGGTAACTAAGCATAATACAAGTGGTGTTACTGTAGAAAATCATTCAGACAATATTTCTTTGTTAGCAGTACAAGGACCTAATGCACAAAAAATGCTACAACCGTTAACCAATATGGATTTGGATATGGTGTATTACACCGTTCAAAAAGGAACGTTTGCAGGGATAGATAACGTAATTATTTCTTCAACAGGTTATACTGGTGCAGGAGGGTTTGAAATTTATTTTGAAAATGCAGCTGCAGAAGTAATTTGGGATGCTATACAAGAAGCAGGGAAAGTTGTAGATATGAAAATGGCAGGGTTGGCTTGTAGAGATACATTGAGATTAGAAATGGGCTTCTGTTTATATGGTAATGATATTAATGATACTACTTCTCCATTAGAAGCTGGATTAGGGTGGATAACTAAATTTACAAAAGATTTTGTGAATTCAGATTTTTTGAAAAACCAAAAAGAAGAAGGTGTTACTAAGAAATTAGTTGGGTTTGAATTAATCGATAGAGGAATTCCTCGTCATGATTATGAGATTGTTGATGCTGATGGTAATAATATTGGGATAGTTACCTCAGGAACTATGGCTCCATCATTAGGTAAAGCAATAGGAATGGGGTATGTTACGAAAGAAAACGCTAAAATAGATACTGAAATTTTTATTTCAATAAGGAATAAAAGCATTAAAGCTAAAGTGGTTAAAATGCCATTTTATAAAGCTTAATTAGTGTCTAGTATTTAGTGGTTAGTGTATGGTTATACTATCAACTAAAAACAAAACACCATAAACAAAACACTAAAACATGAGTGAGGAATCATCAGGGAATACAAGAAAGGTTGAGGTAGTTCCTTCTCCGGCACTTTTTCCAGTTTATTTTGAGAATACCGATTGTACGGTAGTAGTTATAGATGTATTTAGAGCTACTTCTGCGATATGTG
Source organism: Flavobacteriales bacterium (assembly GCA_016763135.1). Classification (GTDB taxonomy): domain Bacteria; phylum Bacteroidota; class Bacteroidia; order Flavobacteriales_E; family Vicingaceae. The sequence goes on along the minus strand of JAESUI010000285.1, from coordinate 7,823 downwards.
CTGCCTTTGAAAGCGGTGTAGATAATTTAATTCCTGTAGCCACCTTAGAAGAAGCTATTGAGTATAAACAAAAGGGGTTTTTAGTTGGTGCAGAAAGAAATGCTGAAGTAGTAGAAGGTTTTGATTTTGGGAATTCTCCACTAGCTTTTAAAGATGGTCAGTTTAAAGGAAAATCGCTTGTACTTTCTACTACTAACGGAACAAGGGCTATAGAAATGGCTAAAACTGCACAGAAAGTAGTTATAGGTGCATTTACAAATCTTACTGCAGTGTGTGATTATATAGAAAAAGAAGATAGGGATGTGTTATTGCTATGTGCAGGCTGGAAGGATAGGTTTAATTTAGAAGACACGTTATTTGCCGGAGCTGTTGCTCAAAAAATTTCTCAAAATTTAAGATTTCAAGACTTATCAGATTCCAGTATTGCGGCTATTAATATGTATAATTCTGCTAAAGAAGATATGTATGAGTTTTTGGGGGAATCATCTCACAGAAAAAGATTGAGCCGTTTAAATATGGAAGAGGATATTATTTATTGCTTAACTTTAGACCAATCTAACATTGTTCCAATATTGGAGGGTGATGTAATTGTAAATAGCGATAAATAATTTGAGATTTTTATCTAAATACATTCTTAGTATAGTAATTATCTGTTTTCTTGTTTCTTTTTTTCAAGAAACAGCTACATCATGGGGCTTTTTCGGGCACAAAAAAATTAACAGAATGGCAGTATTTACATTGCCTCCTGAGATGATTAAGTTCTACAAGATGAACATTGAATACATTACTGAACATGCGGTTGATCCTGATAAGAGAAGGTATGCTGTTGAAGGAGAAGCACCAAGGCACTATATTGATATTGATCATTATGTTCATTCAGGAGAAGATCCTTTTGCTGTGGTTCCTAAAAAGTGGTTTGATGCTGTAGATAAATTTACAGAAGATACTTTGCAGGCTTATGGTATTGTTCCATGGCATGTAAATGTTATGGTAATACGTTTAACCAAAGCATTTGAAGAAAAAGATGTAGACAAGATTTTACACCTTTCAGCAGATTTAGGCCATTATGTAGGAGATTCTCATGTTCCATTACATACTACAGAAAACTACAACGGGCAACTTACTGGACAAAGAGGGATACATGGTTTTTGGGAGTCAAGGTTGCCAGAATTAAAATCGAAAGATTATGATTTTTTTGTAGGTCGTGCAGTATATGTTGAGAATATTTTAGAGGATGAATGGGAAACAGTTAAGGGCAGTTTTGGAGCTAAAGATTCAGTGCTAGATTTGGAAAGAAAATTGAATGCAGCATTTCCTTCAGACCAAAAGTATTCTCATGAAAATAGGGGTACAGTCTTAATAAAGACTTACTCTGAAGAATATTCTACTGAGTATCACAATATGATGAATGGTATGGTTGAGCGAAGATTAACGCGCTCCATTATTAAGGTGGGGAGTTATTGGTATACGGCATGGGTAAATGCGGGTCAACCAAATTTAGATGAGTTACTTGATAAAGGCCCTTCTAAAAAACAGCAGGAGGAAAATATAGCTTTAGACAAGAATTACCGAGGTGCAAAAATTAAAGGAAGAGAGCACGGGAATTAATGCTTTATTTTAACCCTTGTTAGCGTTAATAAATTTAACGGATTCCCTTTTAAATTACTTATACTCTTTTGCACTAATCTAACTGAAACATCATAATATAATGGAACAATTGGAGCTTCTTCAATAATTATTTTATCCATTTCTCTGTAATAATGGTGTCTAATAGAATCATTTGTTTCAGATTGTGCTATTTCATAAAGTTTGTCAAATTCATAGCTTTTAAAATGCGTGGTATTTGGTCCGTTAGGTGTAAAGTTTTTACTGTAAAATAATGCCAAATAATTTTCTGCATCTGGGTAATCTGCAATCCAAGATCCTCTAAGAAATTTAATTTAGAACGAGCAACTAATTCCCTATGTGTAATTCCAGGATTTAAATCAATTTTAATCTTGAAACCAATTTCGTTAAGTTGGTGTTGGATAAACTCACATAAATCAACGTAATCTTTAGTAGTGTAAAGGGTGATTTCAGGTAAGCCTTCACCATTAGGAAACCCTGCTGTATAAAGTAATTCCTTTGCTTTTTCGGGGTCGTAACTGTAACCTTTTACAATGTCGCTGTTAAATGACGGTAATCCTTTAGGAACAAAACCAGCATTAGCTGGTGTACCAATGTTGTTTCTTAAATAAGTCATCATGCTTTTTTTATCAAAACCGTAATTAAGAGCTTGCCTAACTAATTTTTTCCGAAGAGGACTTTTGGTTACAATGTCTAATTCATCATCAATCAATATTCCCAAATATTCTGTATTTAATTGAGGATTGGTAAACAAGTTGAATTGATCTTGTTGTTCTGGCTGTAATTTTCCATCACTCGTAAAAATTGAACTTTTGTTATCTCCTTCAGGCCCATTTACAAAGTCTAAATCGTTGGTTATAAATTTCAAGAATTCAACATCTTTATCTTTAATAAAACTTACAGAAATACCATCCAAATAAGGTAATTGTTCACCATTCTCATCTTTTTCAAAATAGTTTTCATTTTTAAGAAATACCATTTTGTTACCCTCATCCCAAATTTTAAATTTAAAAGGACCTGTTCCTATTGGGTTGTTTCTGTAATCATACTTGTAATGGTCAACAATTTCATGTGGTACAACAGAAAAATATTTCATGGTAAGAATCCCCATAAAAGGGGGGAAGGGGTTGGTTAAATATATTTTAAGAGTAGAATCATCAATTGCCTCAAAAGCTTTAAAACCCCTCTCTTCAACATAATCAATATTGTTAAAAAGCCATGCTCCAGGAGAAGCTGTTTTAGAATCAATAATTCGATTAAAGCTATATTCAAAATCTTTGGCAACAACTCTTCTTCCTTTTCCGCCTTCAAATAATTCATGGTCATGAAAATTGACATCACTTCTTAAATGAAAAGTGTAGGTTTTTCCATCTTCAGAAATCTCCCAATGTTTTGCAATACTTGGTTGTATTTTTAATTCTTCATCCATTTTAACCAATCCATTGTACAAATGGTTACATGCCCAAATAGTTTCTCTGTTTCTACTAAACGCAGGGTCTAATGAAGTTATTCCTTCAGATTCGTTATATCTGAAAACATTGGAAGAATCTTTTGAAGTATTATTGTCTCCACAAGAAACAAGTAAAATTGATGTAATTGAAAATATAATAAATAAACGAAGGCTACTCATAACGATACATTTTTTTGGTTATGTAATGATAAGTAAAGGATTGAGGAAGTCTACTTGATGCTAATTGTTCTTTTCAACATGTTTCTGTTAAAGAAGTAGATATTTATTTTTTAAAAACGAAATACCTCATTAGTAAAAAATTATAGGTTAAGGCAATGGCTATTGCAGTAATTATTTTAGAAACATTAGGTGGAAGTTTGAAAAAATCAGTTAAAATATAAAGTGTAAAAGTGTTGAGAATTAAGCTGCCAATAGATACAATTACGTACTTGAGTATTTGGTTTTTTAAACTGTTTTTTGAGCCAGGAAATGCCCAATAAGTGGAAATGATAAAGTTGACTACTGCTCCTGTTATTGCTGCAAAAATGTTTGAAGTTAAATAATAAATACCAATAGCATAGGTAAGTAAGTTAAATACTACAAAATCTCCTAATGTTGCAATAAAGCCAGCAATTTGATGTCGAATGAAAGTATAAAACCAATGGTCTTTCTTACTCATATAAAATAGATGATAATTTGTAATACAATATTAGCATAAATTCCAGCAAGCATATCGTCAGCCATAACTCCAACACCACCTTTTAATTTTTCCAGTTTTCTTATTCCTAAAGGCTTTGCAATATCGAAAAATCGAAATAAAACAAATCCAATTAATACATTTAACCATGTAAATTGAACAAACATCATTGTAATCCACATGCCTATTACTTCATCAAGAACCACTTTGGATGGATCTTTCCCCCATTCTGGCTCTAATTTATCGGTGGCGATTATTCCCATAATAATTGTAACAACAATTAAACTTATAAATAAAAATGGAGTGGTGGTGGTAGATATAAGGTTGTATTCTTCAAGTAACCATAGTGCCGCACAGCCAATAATTGCTCCTGCAGTTCCTGGAGCAAAAGGAGAATATCCTACGCCTAATGCTGTTGCTAATAGTTTATAAATGAATTTCATTAGTACAAAAATAAAAAAAAGCTGCTATTTCAAAGAAACAGCAGCTTGATTATATAATAGAAAGGAATTAATTAAACTTTTTCCTTTACTTTTTCATCGTAATCTTGACCTAAATGAGTAATTAAATCTTCACCTTGCATATATCGTAAAGTGTTTTTTAATTTCATTTCTTGTTTAAAGATGTCATGTATTGGCTGCATATCTTTTGTTGGTGTTTGAGGAGCTTTAAAGAAGAATGATAACCATTCTTGAATTCCGCCCATGTTTGCTCTTGAAGCTAAATCTAAAAAGATAGCTAAATCAAGAACTAAAGGTGCAGCTAAAATAGAATCTCTACATAAGAAATCTACTTTGATTTGCATTTTATATCCTAACCAACCAAAGATATCAATGTTATCCCAACCTTCTTTGTTATCACCATGTGGTGGGTAATAGTTGATTCTAACTTTGTGGTATAAATCTTTATATAAATCTGGATTTTTTTCTGGTTCTAAAATACTGTCTAATACACTCAGTTTAGACATCTCCTTAGTTTTGAAACTTGCTGGATCATCTAATACCTCTCCATCTCTATTTCCTAAGATATTAGTTGAAAACCAACCTGCAATACCTAAAGATCTTGTTTTAAAACCAGGAGCCAAAATTGTTTTCATTAAGGTTTGTCCAGTTTTAAAATCTTTACCACAAATTGGTACGTTTTGTTGTTTTGCCAATTGGATAAGAGCAGGAATGTCGGCAGATAAGTTCGGAGCTCCATTTGCATAAGGTACACCTTCCATTATTGCTGCGTAAGCATATAACATACTAGATGGAATGTTCTCATCATTATTACGCATTCCTTCTTCTAAACTTTCTATTGTTTGATGAACTGCAGATTCTTCAATGTAAATTTCTGTTGATCCACACCAAACCATTGCTAATCTATCACAATTGTTTTTTGCTTTAAAGTCGTTAATGTCTTGTCTTAATTGGTCAACTAAATCCATTTTAGTAGCACCAGTTTTAACATGGCTACCGTCTAGTTTAGTAACATATTTTCTATCAAATACTGCAGTCATAGGTTTGATGGCTTCTAGTTCAGGTTTCAACTGTTCTAAAAGATACCTATCTAAAACTCCAGCGTGAGTTGCTGATTCAAAAACATTTTCTTCGAATAAATCCCAACCTCCAAAAGCAATTTTGCTAATGTCAGCTAAAGGAATAAAATCTTTAATTAAAGGAGTATTATCTTCAGTTCTTTTTCCTAAACGAATTGTTCCCATTTGAGATGTTGAACCGATTGGTTTTGCAATCCCTTTATTTACTGCAAGAACTCCTGCAATAAGAGTTGTAGCAACTGCACCCATACCAGGTAATAAAATACCTAATTTCCCATCTGCACTAGCAATATCTTGACTCATATTTATTTTTTTAATTAAAATTTTGAGACGGCAAATATAATAAATCCAATCCGGATATCTATTTACAATCTTTTTTAATTATCGAATTTTTGATATAGAAATTGGCCTGTTTTCAAATCACTACCAAATGCTTCTACATAAAATACTTTAGGAAGTAATTTTGTGTGTTCAGCTGTAACAAAAACACGTTTTAATTTAGCAGGTCTATTAGCTATAATTGTTGCGATTTTTGGATGTCCATGTTTGTCTTGTGTTACATAAAGCTTTAATTCTTTTATAGAAACCAACGTAAAGACATATGCATTGTCTTTACCTTTTATTTTTTTTACGTTAACTCCAAAAGCAAATTTTTTTTCTAGGTACTTGAGCTCTCTTTTCCTTCCATCTTCTTGATATCTTCTCCAAAATACTTTTACAGGCTCTTTTGGGTCTAATTTCCCATCTTCACCAATATTAGCAGTATATACAACCGCATTAGTGTTGAAACTCTTTTGGATATAAAATAGCATGTTTTTATCAGTTGGGGTAGGGTAGCCATCAAAAACAGATTCTTCATTTTGCTTAATAATGGTAAAGCTGAATAAGGAAAATATAAAACCTATGATTAGTAGGGGTGAAAATTTATTAAGCATTAGTTATTTTTTTTACAAAAGTAATGTAATAAGCTAGGCTATAGGTTCAAATTCAGCTAATTTTTTATGAATAGCTTCTTCAACATCATCTTTGATAAAAAGCTTTTCTTCATTAATTTGAAAAGTTAAGGTTTCATTAGGTAAAGGAATTGTTGTAGTATAATCTCTATCTGAAGCATTAACTTCGTTTGTGTTTTTATTCATCACAACAGCTTTTACTGTTGTAGATCCAACATCTAATCCAATTATAAGGTCTTTGCTAATAACTCCCATGAATACACTAACCAACTGTATACTAATGACTTATGAAATACAATAAAGAATTTTAAATAAAAATATGGTTTGAATCACATTTTATAAAAAAAGAAAAGATAATTATTTTTCTTTTTTATCTAGTTCTCTCCGAACATGATTTAACCTTTGTATCGCAGTAATATTAGACATAACTGAAACAAATGCTACAGGTAAAGTAAAGATAGAAACGGATTCGAAATAAGTAAAGGCTGGATTTTCAGTATGAAATGAAAAGGAGCCAGTAAAGAAATAAGTAATTCCACAAAACATGGCTGCTGCACCGATAGTTACAACTCTTGCTGGTCGCTGCATCATACCAACGCTGCAATCAATCCCTAAACTTTCTGCTCAAGATCTATTATAGCTTACCATCATTGAACCAATTAAAGCAATAAAAGCAAATAAAGAGCTCAGAAAATAATCTTGAGAAATAAGGTAGTAACAAATTCCTAAAAACATTACTAATTCACTATATCGGTCAATTACAGAATCGTAAAAAGCTCCAAAAGTACTTGATAAATTAGCAACCCTTGCTAACCTGCCATCCATCATGTCAAACAACCCAGCAATTAAAATGGTAAAACCACCCCAACCAACATAAAACATATCTGTTCTATCTGCTTGTTCAGCACCAATAATAAAGATGATAGCAGCAACAATATTTAAGATTAATCCAAAAGAAGTAAGCATATTTGGAGTAACTCCCATTTTATGCAAAAGATTAATAAATGGGTTTATTATACGGTATATTATTAGTTGAGCTCTACTTTCTTCAGCCATTTTTAACTTGAATTAATTAATGGTCAAAAATACCTAAAAGTTTGTCTTAGAATTTGTCGTACAGCGAATATATTTTGAGTAAGTAATTGTTAGAAACTATTCCTTATTTTTGCGACCCTAAAAATGAATAAATTATGGCTTTAAAATGTGGTATAGTTGGATTACCTAATGTTGGTAAATCTACATTGTTTAATTGTTTGTCTAATGCAAAAGCGCAATCGGCAAATTTTCCTTTTTGTACTATAGAACCTAATGTTGGGGTAATTACTGTGCCTGATGATCGATTAGAAAAATTGGAAAGTCTAGTAAACCCAGAAAAGGTACAACCAACAACTATAGAGATTGTTGATATTGCTGGATTGGTAAAAGGAGCAAGTAAAGGGGAAGGTTTAGGAAATAAATTTTTGGCAAACATTAGAGAAACAGATGCTATTATTCATGTGTTAAGGTGTTTTGATGATGATAATGTAGTGCATGTTGATGGGAAAATAGATCCTATTA
>JAESUI010000284.1 GCA_016763135.1 Flavobacteriales bacterium | reverse complement strand
GTAAAAACGTACAGAGCTTACAGCTGCGGGTACAGTTTAGGATTCTCACCTAATTCCCTATTAATTCCGAAATTCGGAAACCAATAACGGGGCAAATGTAAAACAAATTATTTAAATAAGTTTATGATAGAAATCACAAAGGAGAGTAACTTACTTCTTTTTATCCATAATAACAACGTATACACGATCGCCTTTAACGTCTTCAATGTCAATGCCAAAGTCCATTACTTTCAATTGTTGCATTTTAACCAATTCTAAATGATTTTCATCGTGAAGCGTAAAAATGAAAAAGGATTTATCATCAATTAGGCGAAGTAGGGTCGTCATTATCTGTAAATCATTTTCTTCAATTTCATTACGTTTTTCTTCTAGCTCATCAACCGATAAGCCATAATGATCTTTAAAAATTGTTGCTAACACTTGATTTCCTTCAAAAAAAGCATTGATATTTTCTATTTCCCATATTTGAAAGCCAGTATATAATTGGCATGTTTCACTAAATTCACTTACTAACATATTGTTTGTTTTTATGCTGGAAAAACGGCTAAAGCTTCAATCATGGATTGATTAAATGCTGTTTGGTTTAAACCAGTATTTATATTTTTTTGATTAAAATATTGAATTAAATTTTCTGTTGGCATGTTGCCTGTTAAATCATCTGTTGCCATTGGGCAACCACCAAAACCTTTAATGGCTCCATCAAATCGTTTGCAACCATTTTGATAGGCCGCATTTATTTTTTCCTCCCAAGTAGTTGGGGTGGTGTGTAAATGTGCTCCAATTTCTAGGTTATTAAACTCTGGAATGATGTTACTAAACAAATAACTAATGTTTTCTGGATTAGATACTCCAATCGTATCTGATAAAGCAATTGTTTTAACGCCTAAGTCTGATAGCTTTTTAGTCCATTCAATAACGATTTCACTATTCCATTCATCTCCGTAAGGATTACCAAAAGCCATAGAAATATATACAACAAGTTCTTTGTTGTGTTTAATGCATAGGTTTTGAATGTCTGCAACCCGAATAATAGATTCAGCTATGGATGAATTAGTGTTTCGTTGCTGAAAGGTTTCTGAAATAGAAAAAGGAAACCCTAAGTAGTTGATTTCTTCAAATTCACAAGCATCTGTAGCGCCACGTTGGTTAGCCACAATGGCTAATAATTTACTATTAGTAGAAGATAAGTCTAATTGATTGAGTACTTCGGCAGTATCCTTTAATTGTGGAATTGCTTTAGGAGATACAAAGCTTCCAAAATCAATTGTATCAAAACCAACTTTAAGTAATTGATTAATGTAGGCTGCTTTTATTTCTGTTGGAATAAAATCGTGCAAACCTTGCATTGCATCTCTAGGGCACTCAATGATTTTAACCATAGTGCTCAACGATTTTTTTGTTAATTTCTTTAATTAAACCAGGTCCTTCATAAATGAAGCCCGTATATATTTGAATTAAATCAGCACCAGCGTCTAATTTTTCAATGGCATCTTCAGCAGTATGGATTCCGCCAACTCCAATTATAGGAAAAGCTTTGTTTGATTTATCTGCTAAATATTTAATTACTTCGGTAGAACGATTTCTAACAGGTTTGCCACTTAGTCCTCCATTAGCTATTGCTGTAATTGTTTTGCTGTCCGTTTTTAGGTTTTCTCTTGATGTAGTTGTATTAGTAGCAATTACACCATCTATTTTTGTTTGAGCAACAATATCAATTATTTCGTCCAGTTGGGAGTTGTTAAGGTCTGGAGCAATCTTTAATAAGATTGGTTTAGGTTTGTCTTTGGTGGCGTTAATGTGTTTTAAATCTCCTAAAAGATTCAATAAGAAAGGGGTGTCTTGTAGCTTAGTTAAGTCTTTAACATTTGGACAGCTAACGTTTACAACAAAGTAATCCACATAATCGTGTAGCGTATTGAAGTTGAAAACATAGTCAGCTAAAGCCTCTTCATTACTTGTCCCTGTATTTTTTCCAATATTACCACCAATTATAATGTTGGTTTTTCTATTCTTTAAACGTTTAATAGCATCCTCTGCACCTAGGTTATTGAATCCCATTCTGTTTATCAGTCCTTCATCCTCTGTAATTCTAAATAAACGTGGTGTTGGATTTCCTATTTGTGCTTTTGGAGTTAGTGTTCCAATTTCAATAAAACCAAAGCCTAAATGTGCTAGTTCATTATACCATCTAGCGTTTTTATCAAATCCAGCAGCTAAGCCAACGGGATTTTTAAAAGTTAATCCGAACAGTTTTCTCTCAAGTTTGGGGTGTTTGTAATCGTACATACTTCTTATTATTGCCGGTACACCAGGTATAGCCGATAAAAATGATAAGCAACCAGTAGCAAAATAATGCGCCTTTTCTGGCTGCATTGAAAATAGGAGAGGTTTAATAAAAAACTTATACATTGAAGTAATTTTTGCAAAAGTAAGAATACTTAATTTTTTTAAAGATATTATTGAGACATTAATTACATTTATAGTTCAATATTTTTGCCATTAGAATATGAAGTCAATAGATCTTTACTCAGCCACGTTAAGTCTCGACAGAGATAGAGTGTTGTTGGTTAGGTATAAGGATGGAATTGAAATTGATCTTGCAGAATCTAAGAAGTTAATTACTGCTGCATTAGAATTGATTAATGAAAACCCTTGTTATGTGTTGATGGATGCAACAGATGTTTTTAGCGCTATGGATCATCAATCAAGGAAATATCTTTCAGAACATGAGGAACTCAATAGGTTGACAATTGCTCAGGCAATAGTAGTAAATAGCGCTCATATTAGGCTGTTGGCAAATTTTTACCTTAAGTTTTACCATCATACCTACCCCGTTAAAATGTTCTCTAATGTGAAGGCAGGTAGGGAGTGGTTATTGTCTAACTCTTAATTCGGGTGGAATTCTTCAAAAGAATTATCATTATAAAATATTAGTATCTTTTTTATCTCTTTGATTTTTAGTGATGGAGTGGGAGAGGGGGCCGTTTTAGAAGGAGTAGTTTCTTTAATGTCAACACCCTGTTTTTCAGCATTTGTGACTCCGGCAATTAGCCAATCTGCACTAACTTTAGGAAAACGAGTAATAATTTTTTGAATAAATTCTAGACTAGGCTTGTTTCTGCCTGATAAGATATGAGAAACACTAGAACGTTGTACGCCAATTTCATCAGCAAAAGCAGAAGCTGTTAAATTATTTAGTTTCATTAAGTACTTAAAACGGTCTATTAAATCCATAACTCAGGTGTTACATTTGTAATATATTTAGCGCGTTACAAATGTAAACAAATAGTCATTACAACGATGTTTACAAATGTAAATTTATCAAAAAACCAATCAAATACAATCATCTATAACTTTATGTAGATGTATTTAACTATTTGATAATCAGATTAAAATAATTAAATAGATAAAAAGACTGTAGAGTAAGGTTACAAATGTATCAATAAACATAATTAAGGTCTAAAATTATTCGTTAAATTAATTTACAAATGTAAACTAAGTAGATAAAAGGTGTAATAACTTATTTATATGAAAAACTACATTACTTTTGCCGACTTAAAATAAACAGATGCAATCAATTAGAAACATAGCAATTATCGCTCACGTAGATCACGGGAAAACAACCTTAGTAGATAAGATTATTGATGAGTGTAAAGTTCTTGATGAACGAAAAGAAAGAACAGAGTTATTATTGGATAGTAATGACTTAGAAAGAGAAAGAGGTATAACCATCTTATCTAAAAATGTTTCTGTAGAATATAAAGGGGTTAAGATTAATGTAATTGATACTCCTGGTCACGCTGATTTTGGTGGAGAAGTAGAACGTGTATTGAAGATGGCTGATGGTGTATTGCTATTGGTAGATGCTTTTGAAGGAGCAATGCCTCAAACACGATTTGTATTAGGAAAAGCATTAGAACTAGGGTTAAAACCAATAGTTGTTGTAAACAAAGTAGATAAAGAGAATTGTACACCTAGCTTGGTTCAAGATGCTGTGTTTGATTTAATGTTTAGTTTGGATGCAGAGGAGGAACAATTAGATTTTGTAACTGTTTTTGGCTCTTCAAAGTTAGGGTGGATGAGTTTAGATCACGAAAATGTAACGACTGATATTACAATATTGTTGGATACTATTTTATCTGAGATTCCTGAAGCTCCTTACATTGAAGGTGATGCTCAAATGCAAATTACATCTTTAGATTATTCAAAGTTTGTTGGTAGAATAGCTGTTGGACGTATTTTTAGAGGTGATTTAGAAGTAGGTAAAGATTACATCTTATGTAAGAAAGATGGTGTTAAGAAAAAAGTGAGAATTAAAGAGCTTTTCGTATTTGAAGGAATGGGTAAAGTTCCTGTAGATAAAGCGAGGAGTGGTGATATTTGTTCTATGGTTGGAATTGAAGGGTTTGAAATAGGGGATACTTTAGCGGCTGTTAATAATCCAGAAGAATTACCAAGAATATCTATTGATGAACCAACAATGAGTATGTTGTTTACAATTAACAACTCTCCGTTTTTTGGTAAAGAAGGTAAATTCGTTACTTCTCGTCATTTAAGAGATAGATTATATCAAGAAACAGAAAAAAACTTAGCATTACGTGTTGAGGATACTGATACTGAAGATAAGTTTACCGTTTTTGGTAGAGGAATACTTCATTTATCTGTATTGATAGAAACAATGCGTAGAGAAGGGTATGAATTGCAAGTAGGGAAACCTCAGGTGATTTATAAAGAGATTGATGGTGTTAAAAATGAGCCTTATGAAACATTAGTAATTGATGTTCCTGAAGAGTTTTCTGGAAAGGCTATTGATTTAGTAACTC
>JAESUI010000283.1 GCA_016763135.1 Flavobacteriales bacterium | reverse complement strand
TTATGCCAGAAGTATGCGTTAATAAATGATGTATACTAATGTGATAACCGTGAGTAGGGTAGTCTTCAATAAAGGTTGTAATGTCATCATCCAAGTTTAATTTTCCTTGTTCCATTAGCATTAATATAGAAACTGCTGTAAACTGTTTAGTTATTGATCCAATCTCAAACACCATATCTGGCTCCATTTTAACCCGATGCTCCATGTTTGCCAACCCGAAAGCTTTGTGATAAACTATTTTACCATTTTTTGCAAGCAAAACTGTAGCACCAGGTTCATTGGGCTTGTATTGCTCATTGAGCATTTTGTCAAAAGTCTTATCTAGTTTTTGAGCAAATCCTATAGAGGAGATGCTTACAATTAGAAGGAGCGCAATAAATTTATTACCGTTTTTCATAAGTTCATTTTTAAAGAAGAGCAAGGTAACCATACTTTCTGTATTGGTAAATAGCCCAGTTGCCAAAAAAATATAAAACAAATAAAATGTAATGGTTTACATTCATAAATAATTGTTAATGAATCACTACCTCAAGAGGGCCAGGTTGCTCAACGGTTATTGGTCTGTCTTGCGGTTCACATGCTAATAAGCATATTGGTAATAGAATTATTATCAATTTCTTCATCCACCTAAATTACAAAATAATAAAGTTTACTCAGTAGGGCTGGAGGTGGTTTTTTGTTTGGTAATTTGTTATATTTGATACAATTAAAAAATTAAAACTATCATGAAAAAACAATTTAATAATAAGGTTTTGTTGTCGCTAGCAATATTTCTTTGCTCACTAGTTCTTGTTTCATGCGAAAAAACTTATGAGAATACAGATGCGATTATAGGTAAATGGCAATTGATTTCTCTTACCTCCGCAAACGGAACTGAAATTAAGGCAAGTGATGATTTTATTTGGCAATTTAATGAGGATGAAACCTATAGTATCGATAATACACATGGTAAACTTGAGGAAGATCCTTATGAATCAAATCCTTTTAGAGATAAGGGAACATATAAAGGAGGCTATCTTGTGGATGCTCCAATGGGATTACAAATTAGGGAGGAATACAGGCCAGTGTTTCATTTTTCGGCTGTAAATATTTATGAGGAGGAGATGACGATGGGATTTACACCAGTTGGAGCAACAGCAAAAGGTACTCGTGGTGATGTAGTATTAACATTTGAACGCATTAAATAAAATTATGAAAACAACAATAATAACGTTAATAGGATTATTCTTTATAGCAACAATATTTTCTTCATGTGGTGAAGAAAAATTTGTACATGCTAGAGATGTTACAATTTGGAATTCAGATACAATTCCATTAGAGATATATGTAAATGGTAATAAAGCTATTGCTTTTGATGAGTTTTATGGAGACGTATATTTAATGTCTGGTGATTATGAAATAGTAGCCAAATCTGGAGGGAAAGAAGTTGGGAAGGTTAATATATCGCTAATTAAGGAAACAGAAGAAAATGAGTACTATCGTTTTGTCTTTATTGTGGGTGATAAAAAGAGCTATGCGTTAATGGATATGTCAGATTTGTATGACAAGGGTAATGAATTAGAGGTAGAGGACAAATTTTTTAATACCAATTACCTAGAAATAGAAACAAATACTTTTCGTAGATATTGGCAATGGAATACTTTGCCAAATACAGTTTACCAATCTGGAGGAGGAACTCCTGAAATCTTTCAACTGTTTGAAATACCTAATGAATATGAAGCAAAAAGTGATGATGACATTGTAGCTTATTGTTTACCGCTCGTTAAATAGGATAGAGGGTAATTTGTTATATTTGAGTAAACTAAATTGAATAAAAAAATGAGAGTCACTTTTACATAATTTCTCAATTAAAAACGCTTACTACTTTGTTGCTCAAAACGTTCTAGTTTTATTCTAAACCAATAGGAGAGAGGTTTTAAGTAGCCACTCCAAGGTTGGTGTTAATAACTACTTTATGATATCACCTATTTTTTTGTTCCCATAAGTACTTTAGCTGTATAGAATGGAAAGTGAAATCCAACTACTTTTGAATTCAACTCCCTGAGTTGCTAAAAAAAGATGTTGGATAGGAATTCAATTAATAATAAAATGACATGAATAAATTTATAGTAATAATAGCTGCAGTATTGTCCATTAATGGATATAGCCAAAATACCTTCCAAAAAACAGTAATCGGACCTACAGCAACAGTCTTTTATGCCTCGCATATTGATGCCAATGGAAACATTTATGCTGGAGGTATTTATGGAAATCCACCTAGTCCCCGAGCTTTAATTTCAAAATTTAATGAATGTGGTACTGTTGTTTGGACTACCACCATTGGAGTGAATGATGAGGAAGTGATGGATATAGCCGAAAGTTCTAATGGAAACATTGTAGCTGTTGGGTCTTCTAATAGTGGCGGACTAGGAGGAGGGGTAGATGGCTTAATTTTTATGTTAGATACTGCTGGCAATGTGCAATGGCACAAACTTTTTGGAGGAAATCAGCACGATGAGTTTTTTAAAGTAGTAAGCACAGGTAATAATGAATTTATGGCAGTAGGTACTACTAGCTCTTATGGGCTAGGTGCTTCAGATATTTTAGTGGTAAAATTTAATACCAATGGAGATACCTTATGGACGAAGACCTATGGAGGTTTATCAGTAGAAGAAGGGTATAACATTAGAATATTGGCTGATAATAATCTATTGATCACAGGTAAAACCTGGACATTCGGACAAGGAGGAGGGGGAGGAGCAAGTGATATGTATCTCTTAAAAATTAACCAGAATGGAGACATTATTTGGACCAAGACCTTAGGGAATGCAAGTTTTTTTACAGAAAGTGCCTTTGATGCAATTGAACTACAAAGTGGAAACCTCATAGTTGTTGGCCATGGTGGTGGGGCAGGATTAACCCTAGTTAAGTTAACAAGTATTGGAAATATATTATCAACAAATTTTTATATAAATCCTTTAGGAGGATCAGCATTACGAGCCAATGAATTTACTGACGTGCAATTAATTGGAAATGATACCTTAGTGCTGATGATACAAGGAGAGAATATAATTTCTAGCTTATCAGGGCCTGATGGTGCGTTAATTTTATTTGATACTACAGGTAACGTAATTATAAGTCATGCTTATGGAGGTTCCATTACTGATAATTTTGGTTCTATGACCCTTAAAAACAACACATTAGTAGTTGTTGGCTCTACTTATAGTTCACCATTTTCGGGGTATATCGTTAAAGTAAATAATGCATTTAATTCGGGTTGTAGTCAAACTACCCATAATGTAGCAGGGCAACCCATTACTTTTCTTGAAGGCAATGGCGGATTTGTTGCTCAGGGAATAGAAACGGGTACTGTTGCTATGGTAATAAATGACAGCATTATTCTTACATCTAGTACCATCTGTGCCAATTGTATCGTTACTGTAGGAGTTGAAAGTTTAAATGATGAAGCCGATATTACTATTTATCCAAACCCAACAGCTTCAGAATTAAATATAACTACTGAATTAAACATTAAATATGTTGCAATTTTAGATATTACAGGAAAGACCATTGAAGCTTATGAGTTAAAAACCAATGCTATTAATGTTACCCATTTAGCAAAAGGGATTTACTTTTTAAAACTGGAGACTGAAGAAGGAGCAATAACTAAAAAGTTTGTAAAACAATAGTTCTCGTAAAAGGGCAGGAGCAATCACATTACTTTCTCGTAGGATTTTGCACTTAATTATTGGTTTTAATTATACTTCTTTATCTTCGCTACATCAAACACCTCTTTTATATAATCCTATTTCTATTTGCTGTAGATGGAGTTGCTCAATTTAGTGAAGAGCAACAACCTCAAATTGATAGTTTAAATGCAATTATAGATAACCCTAATAGTACAAACACTTCTATAGCTGGAGCTTATACAGCTTTATTAGAATTATTCTTATCATCTCCTATTGAAGCACCTTTTGTACATCAGGTTATATTTAATTATGAGTACGACATTTCAGGACTCAACGATACGCTTTATGAAAACCATTTTACAGTTGATGTAGTGCTGTTTCTTTCTGATCATATTGATGTAACTTGGGCTGAACTTCAACAAGAGTTTCTTACCGCTGATAGTGCCTTTCGTGCGGCAGGTGTTCAACTTAATTTGAAGAAAGCTGTAAATGTTAGCTTTCCTGCTGAATGGAACAATCAGGCTGCAGAGGAAATAACCGCACTGCCAGATTCAGGACAAGTACCCGAATTCTACGATAAATTTGCTATAGTACAAGCGAAGCTTACTACACAAATGGAAGCCATTTTTAATGATTTTGTAGCTGATGAAGAAAATAAGGATAGAACAATTTTTATTCTTCCCCTATCAGGGATGAAATTGGTGTTTAGTGAACAGAATCCGGATGGTACCTGGAAAGTGTCCGACCCTTATCCAACAGGAGCGATGTCTTACCCCGCTTACGTGTTGCACAACAGGATTCCAAGAAATGTAAGAGGAGTAATTACCCAACAGCAGTCAAGAGCTTCGCGGAGAACCCTAGCTCACGAAATGGGACATAAATTAATCAACGTTTCTCACGAGGGTTTAGACCAAAGTTCCGCATTTGAAGGATTTACAACTCCTGGTTTAATGGGCTACGGAACATCTCTAGAAATTTATAGAGGAGAAGCTGGTAGGTGGCACCAAGAAAGGCTGTTGAAGAGTCCATTCTTATATAAAATGGTTAATGGTGAACAAATATGGAATCAAGATTACATTGAAACTGGGGGGTATGATGACCCAATTTACAAAGGCCTTATAATGCCGGATTAAAGATGTTGGTGAGAGTGGACAAGAAATCACTTTACTCATTTACAATAGTAAGGTTGGTATGGAAGCCATTACTTTAGGAGTAACAATCAAGCGGAGTTTTTAATTTGGTAGTTTTATCGAACTAGGGTTATGTTCCCTACTTTTGTTTCACTTTCACCGCTATAGTATACAGCCCTAACCTTATACATATAAACTCCAGAAGAAGCCTTTTGGCCATTAAAGTTACCATCCCAACCCTGTAATATGTCGCTTGAGTGAAAAACCATTCTACCCCATCTTTCATAAATATCGAACTCTAAACTCACAATTCCACCACCATAAACAAATAACATATCATTATTTCCATCTCCATTAGGAGAAAATGCCATCGGAACATGTAAGCCAGGTTCTCCTGGAGGAATTGGTTCTTCTACAGTTGGTAAGTCAGGGTCTATGTATTTATCTATTTTCCATATAAAAATATCTTTCTTGCCTTGTGATGTAACATTGAATCCATCAAAATCTGCTGTGCCTTCAAAATAACCAACAATGTAGCTATTGCCTAAATGATCTACAGCAATATTGTTTGCTCGTTCATTTGGAGATGGACTACCCCCCACTTTAGCCCACAGCCATTCACCACTTTTACTCATTTGGGCAACAAATGGATTTTGATCATCGTATAAATTATTGATTGTAGTATCTCCAAACTTTATGGTATCGCCAATTTCTCCGCAAATAAAAACATATTCATTATTGTCAACGGTCATTTGATTGGCCCTATCTTTTCCTGCACTTCCTTTAGCTCGCTTAACCCATTTCCATTCGCCATCTGGTTTTAATTTAGCAACAAATATGTCTTTTCTCTTTTTATGCCCAATTGTGTCAGTTCCAAAATCAGCATCTCCTCTAAATTCTCCATCAATATAAATATCACCATCTGGGGCTATTGCAATTCCATTTCCTCTATCGCCTTTATCACTTCCAGCCCTCCTCGACCACATAAAATTCCCACCACTATCTAATTTAGTTACAAAAATATCCCAATCACCTCTACTAACTAGGGTGTCTTGCCCGTAAATACCAGAGTTTCTAAACCCTCCTGTAATATAGATGTTTGCATCATTGTCTAACGCCATTCTATTATCTCTTTCTCCTCTTTTGTCATCAACACCATCAAACTTTCTAGCCCATAAAAAATTACCAAAAGGGTCTAATTTTGCTACATAAGCCATTGTAGTGGTGTCTGGTCCCCACGTTGGGTTGCTTAGAGTAAAAGAATCAAAATAGGCATCATCACCAGACCACCAACCAGTAATGTATATGTTCCCAGAGGCATCTGTTTCCAAGTCATAACCATGATCATCACCTATCCAAACAGTAAATACAGGTGCTGGTAGAGAATATGTACCTGAACTAGGAGACCCAAATTCTCTTGCCCATAACCAGTTTCCATTGGCATCCATTTTTGCTAAGAATGACTGATCATATCCTCCACCTGAAAGAAAAATTGATGGCCCAAAATCAGCTCCAGCAGAACCCCAAAAAGTTCCAGTGCAATATACATTTCCATCAGGATCAACGTGCATGCCTAACATTCTGTCATCTATAAAAGCTCCACCTGAGCTAGCCCACAAAAAAGTTCCATCAGGATCCATCTTAGCAACAAAGAAATTCTTATCATGATTAGATCCACTTGT
>JAESUI010000282.1 GCA_016763135.1 Flavobacteriales bacterium | reverse complement strand
GCAATGATGCCTTTTGATATGTCTGATGAAGAAATCATTTCAATGTTGGATTATATTAAAGCAGAGAATTCTGGTGGAGATGCAACTGCTTCTGTGTCAGAAGAGCCTGCAGAACCAGTAGCAGAAATAGAGTATACAACTGATGACTTTGAAGCAGGTAAATTATTATTTACTGGTAAAACAAGGTTTGAAAATGGTGGGCCATCTTGTATTGTTTGTCATAATGTTACCAATGATGATGTAATGGTTGGGGGTTTATTAGCGAAAGATTTAACTAACGTTTATGAGCGATTAGGAGATGCTGGAGTATCTGGTATTGTGAGTGCACCTCCATTTCCTGCAATGTCGAATTCTTATAGTAATAATCCTTTAACTGAAAGTGAAGTTAAGCAGTTAACTGGTTTTTTCAAGTATGCTGATAAAGTTAGTGAAACTCAGCATAAACATAATGGTTTTATGTTAATAGGTGGAGGTGGAATATTAGGTCTAATTATAATATTAGGATTAGTAAGCCTTCTTTGGAGCAATAGAAAAAAAGAATCTACTAAAAAAGGCATCTTTAGTAGACAATTAAAAGGTAGTGATTCGGTAGAATCATAATCAAAATAAAAAAGAACTTAATAAATATATAATATGAGCTGGATAGAAGATATAATATCTCCCAAAACACGAAAATGGGAAGACTTTTACAGAAACAGATGGCAATATGATAAAGTTGTAAGATCTACTCACGGAGTAAACTGTACCGGAGGTTGTTCATGGGCTATACATGTAAAAGATGGTATTGTAGTTTGGGAATTACAACAAGTGGATTACCCGCAGTTTAATAAGGAGGTTCCTCCATATGAGCCAAGAGGGTGTCAAAGAGGGATTTCTTATTCTTGGTACTTATACAGTCCTATTAGAGTAAAGTATCCTTTGGTAAGAGGAACTTTAATTGATTTTTATAGAGAAGAAAAAGATAAATGTGGAGGAGACCCTGTTCAGGCATGGGCTAATCTTCAGGCAAATACAGAAAGTAGAAAACGTTACCAAAGAGCAAGAGGGAAAGGCGGATTTAGAAGAGTGAAATGGGATGAAATGCTTGAGCTTATTGCTGCATCTAATATATATACCGTTCAAAAGTATGGATCGGATAGAATTATAGGATTCGCTCCAATTCCTGCAAAAAGTATGTTAAGTTATGCTTCAGGAGCAAGGTACTTACAATTAATGGGTGGTGTTAACTTATCATTCTACGATTGGTATTGTGATTTACCGAATGCTTTCCCTGAAGTTTGGGGAGAACAAACTGATGTTGCAGAATCTGCAGATTGGTTTAAATCTAAATTTATCGTGTCTATGGGTGCAAACCTTGGTATGACGCGTACACCAGATATTCACTTCTTTTCTGAAGCAAGACACAACGGTACTAAAACTGTTGTAATGTCTCCAGATTTCAGTATGACAGCAAAGCATGCTGATCAATGGATTCCTGTTCACGCAGGACAAGATGGTGCTTTTTGGATGGCAGTAACTCATGTAATATTAAAAGAATTTCACGTAGATCGTCAGGTTCCATATTTTATGGATTACGTTAAACGATTTACAGATTCTCCTTTCTTAATTAGATTAGATGAAAAAGATGGGAAGTATCTTCCTGGAAGAATGATTCGTGCTAACGAGATTTCTGAAAACAAAGATACTGAGAATGGTGAATGGAAATTCTTAAACTATGATACTAATACTGGAGGTTTAGTAGTTCCAATGGGAACTACTGGATTCAGATGGCAAGATGAAAAGGGAAAATGGAATCTTAATTTTAATGATGGACATACAGGAAAAGAGTATGATCCAGAATTAACATTAATTAATAAAAATGATGGAGTTCTTCAAGTAGAATTTACTGAATTTGGATTAGATACTAAAGCAATGAGAGGAGTACCTGTTCGTTACATCACTGATGTAAATGGAGACAAGATTCCTGTAGCTACTATCTATGATATCACTATGGCACAATATGGAGTTGGTAGAGGGTTAGAAGGTGCTTATCCCTCGGATTACACAGATAAAGATGCTGCATACACTCCTGCTTGGCAAGAAATTTTTACAGGAATTAGCCGTAAAGAGGTGATACAGTTAGCTCGTGAATGGGGTAACACAGCAGAACAAACTGAAGGTGCTTGTATGGTGATTGTTGGAGCAGGTATTAATCACTGGTTCCACGAAAACTTAATTTATCGTTCTGCGATAATGACGCAAATGCTTACAGGTTGTAATGGTAAGAATGGTGGTGGTATGAATCACTATGTAGGACAAGAGAAATTAGCTCCTATGGATTCATGGTCAACAATTATGAGCTCTAAAGATTGGGGTACTACTCCAAGATTACAGCAAGGACCAATATGGCACTATATTAATTCTTGTCAATGGAGATATGATGGTAATCAAAAGAAATATAATTCATCACCAGATAACAAATTAGCTGGGTTGCACTCTGCTGATTGGGCTGTGAAAGCGGTTAAAAATGGTTGGATGCCATATTACCCTCAGTATAGTAAATCAAATTTTGACATTGTAAAAGATGCTCAAGCTGCTGGTCATACTACTGATGATGCAATGAGAAAACACATTGTAGATCAATTGGTTTCAGGAGACTTAAAACATGCTATTACTGAGCCGGACAGAGAAATAAACTTTCCTAGAGTTTGGTTTATTTGGAAAGGGAATGCAATTGGGACATCAGCAAAAGGACATGAGTATTTCTTAGATCATTATTTAGGAACGCATACAAATAAAATAGCTGATGAAGTTGCTGAGGAAGTAACTGAAGATATTGAGTTTTTAGAAAATGCACCAAAAGGAAAAATGGATTTGGTAATTGATATCAACTTCAGAATGGATACTTCTGCATTATATTCAGACATCGTTCTTCCAACAGCCTCTTGGTATGAAAAAGCAGATATTAACTCAACAGATATGCACTCGTTTATTCACCCATTATCGGCAGCTATACCGCCAGTATGGGAATCAAAAACGGATTGGCAGATATTTAGAGAATTAGCTCAAAAAGTGCAGGAAATGTCTAAAACACATCTTCCAGATGTAATGAAAGATGTTATTAATGTTCCTTTAGTTCACGATTCGAAAGATGAAATGAGTCAATCAAGATTACAAGATTGGAGTAAGGGAGAGTGTGAAGCTATTCCTGGTAAAACAATGCATAACATCGTTTTTAAGGAAAGAGATTATACAAAAATTTATGATAAGTTCATTTCATTAGGTAAAGGAGTTGCTGAAAATGGATTAGGAGCTCACGGTAATCATTATATGTGTGAAGATGTATATGACGAAATGTTAGAACATAGACAACACATTACTAAGTGGGATGACGGAACAGAATATCCATCATTATATGATGACGTTGAAGCAATTGATGCAATTCTTACACTATCAAGTCTTACAAATGGTAAATTGGCAGATAGGGCATATAACAATATGGCAGAAAAAATTGGTGTACCAGAAATCGCTGAATTAGGAAAACCTTATAAAGATGTCAAAATTTCGTACCGTGATTTACAAGCTCAACCTAAGCGATATAATTCATCACCATTGTGGTCTGGATTAATGCACGATGGTAGAACTTATGCTGCATATACTTATAATGTAGATATGTTTGTTCCTTGGAGAACATTAACTGGTCGTCAACACTTTTATTTAGACCATGATGCATACATCGCTTTTGGCGAGCATATGACAACATACAAACCATCACCAACTCCTGAAGCTTATGGAGATTTAAGGAAAACGGTAAATGATGGAAAAGCAAAAATGTTGAACTGTTTAACTCCTCACGGAAAATGGCATATTCACTCAACTTATGGTGATACATTAAGAATGTTAACACTATCTAGGGGAGCAGAACCATGTTGGTTAAGTGAAAAAGATGCAGAGAGCCTTGGAATTAAAGATAATGATCACGTTGAAGTTTATAATGATCACGGAACTTATGTAACAAGAGCTTGTGTAAGTGCAAGAATTCCATCAGGAGTATGTATTGTTTATCACGCAGTTGAAAGAACATACAATACACCTAAATCTCAAGAAAGAAGAGGTCCAAAAGGACAACCAATGAGAGGTGGGATGAATAATTCATTTACTAGAGTTCACCTTAAACCAAACTTAATGTGTGGTGGATATGGACAGTTTACTTACCACTTTAACTATTGGGGGCCGGTTGGAGTAAACAGAGATACTCACGTATTGGTATGAAGAATGGATAAAGTAGAATATTAGATAAAGAAATGTTAGATGTTGAATTGTAAATTTTTAATTAGAACGAATCCAACATTAAACACTTAAAATTTAAAAAATTATGGATATTAGAGCACAAGTTTCAATGGTTTTTCACCTCGATAAATGTATCGGTTGTCACACTTGTTCAGTTGCGTGTAAAAACGTTTGGACGGATCGAAAAGGGGCAGAATACATGTGGTGGAACAATGTTGAAACAAAACCTGGTACTGGTTACCCAACTAAATGGGAAGATCAAGAAATATATAAAGGTGGATGGGTTAAAGATGGTAATTCAGTTTCGTTAAAAGGAGCTGGGAAATTAAAAGGTCTTAAGAACATCTTTCACAATCCAAACATGCCTGTATTGGAAGATTATTACCATCCTTGGGCTTACAAATATGGTGATTTATTTACTGCTCCAGAAGGTGATGACCAACCAATAGGTAGAGCAGTATCATTAATTACTGGAGAACCAATTGATATTAAATCTGGACCGAACTGGGATGATGATTTAGGTGGTAGTCCTGATTATGCAAGAAATGATGTGAATTTCAAAGACCTTTCACCAGCAGAACAAGAATCAATGTTTCAATTGGAGAAAATGACAATGATGTATCTCCCAAGAATATGTAATCATTGTTTGAATCCGGCCTGTGTAGGTTCTTGTCCATCAGGAGCTTTATACAAAAGAGGTGAAGATGGTATTGTACTAATTAATCAAGATAGATGTAGAGCTTGGAGAATGTGTGTTACAGCATGTCCTTATAAAAAAACATATTACAATTGGCACACAGGAAAATCTGAAAAATGTATTCTTTGTTACCCAAGATTAGAATCTGGACAGGCACCAGCGTGTATGCATTCTTGTGTAGGGCGTATCCGTTACTTAGGTGTAATGCTTTACGATGCTGATAAAATTGAGCAAGTAGCAGCAAGTGACGATAAAGATTTGGTTAAAAACCATTTAGATATTTACGTGGATCCAAATGATCCAAAAGTAATTGAAGCTGCAAGGGCTAGTGGAGTACATGATTCTACAATTACAGCAGCACAAAATTCACCAGTATGGAAATTTGTTAAAGAGTGGGAAATAGCATTGCCATTACACCCAGAATTTAGAACACTTCCTAATTTATTTTATGTTCCACCAATGTTGCCGGGTATGGCACAAGTAGATGGTGACGGAATATACAATACGGCTTCTGATGAATTGTTTCCACCAATCGATCACAATAGAATGCCAATGAAGTATTTAGCTTCTTTATTTTCTAATGGAGATACAGATGCTGTTAGAGCTGTTTATGATAAAATGATGGCTGTGAAGCAACACAGAAGAAATGTAACAGTTGGAGATTTGCCTAAAGATAAGGTTGAAG
>JAESUI010000281.1 GCA_016763135.1 Flavobacteriales bacterium | reverse complement strand
TTGGGATGGAAATAAGGGGGCAAGCTTTTGCATTTGCAACCAATGATGAAGTTAATAACATGACTTTTTATAATTGTGAAATGATTAACCGTTCAACATTTACTTTAACTCAAACTTATTTTGGGCAATGGGTAGATGCTGATTTAGGAGGTTTTTCAGATGACTACGTTGGATGTGATGCTTCAAGAGGATTAGGTTATTGCTATAATGGGGATGCTGTTGACCAAAGTGCAAATGGAGTTGAAGGGTATGGAGCTACACCTCCAGCAGTTGGAGTAGATTTTTTTGAAGGTCCTTACGCTGATAATGATGGGATAGATAATCCTTTAACACAAAACATCCCTGCTGCTCTTGCTAATAATGGGATTCCTTATAAAGGATTGGGTATTGGATATGGAGATGGCATTGTAGATAACGAACGTTATGGGATGCGTAAATTTGTTTATTATAGTATTGGAGGAGGACAATTTAATGGAGACGGAGATCCTTCTAGTGCTTTAGATCATTATAATTACTTAAGAGGAAGATGGAGACAAGGTGGTGCACAAATGGTTTGGGGTGGAAACGGTAATTCTGCATCTAGTGGAGGAACTGTTTTGGCAGATTTATTATTCCCTGGAGATTCTGATCCATTATTTTGGAGTACACAAGGAATAGCTGCTTCACCTGCTGATTGGTCTGAATTTAATGCGCAAGGCCCATCAAACCCTAACCCTGTTGGAGATAGAAGGTTTTTACAATCTGCTGGACCCTTTACATTAGAGCCTGGCGCTGTAAATGATTTAACTGTTGGTGTAGTTTGGGCTAGAGCTATCTCTGGTGATAACTTAGCATCTATAAAAAATCTGCAAGTAGCAGATGATAAAGCACAAGCATTATTCGATAACTGTTTTAAAATTGCAGAAGGGCCTGATGCTCCAGATGTAAGTTTTCAAGAATTGGATAGAGAAATTATTCTTTATATAACGAATAAAAAAACATCCAATAACTACAATGAATCATATAATCAGAAAAATCCTTTTATAGCTATTCCTGACACATTGGATGGAATATATTATCCTACAGATGATGATAAAGATACCTTGAAATTTTACAAGTTTCAAGGTTATCAAATCTATCAAGTTAAAAATGGATTGATTACCGTTTCAGAACTTACAGATCCAAATGTATCTAGATTAGCTGCACAGGTGGATTTAAAAGATGGAGTTACGACTCTTATTAATCACATCTATGATGAAGAATTACAAGTAAACTTTCCTATACTTAAGGTTCAAGGAAAAGATGAAGGCATTCAACATTCCTTTAGACTTAAAAATGATTTATTCGCTACTGGCGATGTGAAATTAGTCAATCATAAGACTTATTACTACATGGCAGTTGCTTATGGGTATAACGAGTTTAAACATTTTGATCCAAATGATCCATTAAAATTAGATGGACAACGATTACCATATATTGGTAGTAGAAAGATGGCTGGTGGCCAAGGGATTCGATCTTTTTCGGCTATTCCTCACAATCCATCACCAGAAAATGGAGGAACACTTGCTAACTCAGAATATGGGGACATGCCTCAAATTACAAGAATTGAAGGCCAAGGAAATGGAGGTAATGATTTAGAACTTACTGCTTCATCAGAAGCATCTATTGTGGCTAATAATTTCATGGATTTCCCTGTTTATAAAGCTGGGAAAGGACCAATCCAAGTTAAAGTAATTGATCCATTAAATGTAAAAGCAGGAGTTTATAGAGTTCAGTTTAAAGATACTGCAACATCAGGAAGTTTAGGAGATGCTTTTTGGACATTGATTCCACCAAGCTCATTAGCTCCTCCTCATAATCAACCTGTTAATGCAGATCAATTAATAGCTGTTGAAAATGAGCAACTTATTTTGGAACATGGATTATCCATTTCAATTAAACAGGTTGATAACCCTGGAGTAAATAAACTCTTAGGAAATGGAGTTATTGGATCGAGTGTTGAATATGGCGATTCTACCTTAAAATGGTTTTCAGGAGCACCTGATAGTGATGGAGAAAATGATGGGAATTGGATACGTTCAGGAACAGATATTTTTGATAATGGAGCTGTAACTAGTGTTTTCAATGATTATGATAATGGTAATTTCCAAGATGAAGGATCATTTTTTGAGAACTTAATACAAGGAACTTGGTCACCTTATCGATTGGTTTCCTTCTATAAACCAGAAAGTCCAGGAGAGGCTGCAATGCAAGATGCTGTTGGTTTAGCTTTATTTAATGGAGCTGCAGTAAAAGGTTCCGGATTAAAGGATATCTCTTCAGTTGATATTGTATTTACAAGCGACAAAAGTAAATGGAGTAGAGCGATGGTTATTGAATCAAGAAATGATGCTGTTTTAGCAGAAGGTGGAGCAAAACATTTAGAATTGAGAGCTGCCAACAGTGTTGATAAGAATGGGAATGATGATGGAAGTGGAACAACAGGTTTAGGATGGTTTCCTGGTTATGCTATTAATGTAGAAACAGGAGAACGATTAAACATTGCTTTTGCTGAAGATAGTTGGTTGGCAGGAGAGAATGGAAGAGATATGATTTGGAATCCTACCTCAACACTTTCAGCAGGAATCAATAATGAGTTAATGATGGGAGGTAAACATTATGTTTATGTTTTCAGAAAAACGACTACTGGAAATCCTCTTTTTCCATCATATGATGGCTGTGCAACATTACATACAGAAATGGCATCAGGAGCAGATATCAAAAAAATGATTGCATTTAGATCTTGTATCTGGGCAGGTATTCCGATGTTAGAAGCAGGACATTCATTATTAGAAACTACAGCTAAGGTGAAGTTAAGAGTTGAAAAACCTTATGAGAGCTATACAACATCCTCAACATTTAATGCTGGATTACCATTGTATCAATTTGATATGACAGGATTAGAGGTTGAATTAGGAAGCCAAACGGCAATGGATTCTGCTTTAGCACTAATTAATGTGGTTCCAAATCCTTATTATGCTTTCTCACTATATGAAACAGGAACATTGGATAACAGAATAAAAATTACCAACCTCCCTGAAGAATGTACAATCTCTATTTACAATGTAAATGGAACATTGATGAGAAGGTTCCAAAAAGGAGATCCAAAAACAAGCTTGGAATGGGATTTAAAAAACCATGTTAATGTTCCTGTAGCAAGTGGAGTATATTTAATACATGTAAAAGTACCAGATGTAGGTGAACGAACCTTAAAATGGTATGGCGTAATAAAACCAACCGACCTAACAGGATTTTAATGCAAGTATGCTGGAAAACGAAAAACAGTAAGAAGGTATAGCTAGTCTTTCTTCTGTTTTTCCAGCTACACAAACTAATCTAATTTTTATTCACATTAACAGAAAAAGCTATGAGAACTCACGTAAATTATTTAATGATATTTATTATTAATTGTATCGGTTTGAATCAAATTAATGCTCAATCATCTGAGTACCTAAATATTAATAATGTTAAAGCCAGAATTAACGTTAATGCTTTTTTGTTTAATGACCCCGTTAGTGGCCTGCCATCTTACGAATACCCTATCAATAGTGGCAAGAACACCATTTTTTCAGCTAACCTTATACTAATTGGACAAGATGTAAATGGACAAATGAAGGGAATGGTTCCTCAAATAAATAACAATGCAGATCTTTATGCAGGCCCAATAATGGACCCTCAACATTATGCTACATCAGCCCAAATATGGGACAGAGTTTGGAAAATTAATTGTTCAACAATACAGCTATTTAAAGATTGGTATTCAGCTGGATTATACGATGCTCTTAACGGGACTACAACTCAAACAGCCAACTTTCCAGGATATCAAATTCCATCATCCATTTTGGATTGGCCAGCTCATGGAGATGTAAGTAAGGGTCAGTTATGGAATATAGCACCTTATTTTGATAATGATGGTGATAATTTTTACGCCCCTAGTGCTGGAGATTACCCTCTTATTAAAGGAGATCAAGCTATCTTCTTTGTTTATAATGACGAGCGTCCTTCAACTTGGGCAATTCCTTCAAGTAGATCTGAGGTTAGGGTAATGGCTTATGCTTTTGCAACTAACCAAGATTCAGCATTAAGTAGTACGGTATTTCTAAATTATGAAATAATTAATCGATCAACATTCACACTATTTGATGCGCGCGTAGGCTTTGCTGCCGACTTAGATGTTGGGAATTATAGTGATGATTTTTTAGGTAGTGATGTAGCTCGATCATCTTTCTATGGGTATAATGGAGACAGTTTTGATGAAGACAATGCGGGAGTGTCTGGTTATGGTAGTAACCTAGCAGCACAAAGCATTGTTCTCTTAAATGGACCAAAAGATAATGATGGTATAGACAATCCGTTTACTATGACTATACAAGACGTATTAGACTCAAACGGAACTCCTTACGAATGTTTAGGCCAAGGTTATGGTGATGGAATCGTAGATAATGAAACATCTGGGCTAGGTTACTTCATGCAATATGGTGGCGGTAGTGGCCCACAAAGCGCACCAATAACAGGACTAGATTATTATAAATACTTAGGTGGAAAATGGCTAGATAATAGCTCTTTAGTCTATGGTGGCAATGGTCATTTTTCAGGTGGAGGAACAATCCCTACAAAACACATGTTTCCAGCTACTTCCGATCCATTGTTTTATTCAACCTCAGGGGTGAGCGCTTCACCAACAAATTGGTCAGAAATTACAGAAGGAAATCCGCCTGGTGATAGAAAAGGAATGGGTTCTTTTGATTCTTTTACACTACAACCAGGAAGTATTGTCCATTTAGATATAGCCCTTGTTACTGGAGTAGATTATACTGGAAGTGGTAATATGGCTTCGGTAGCTGTGATGAATGAAAAGGTAGATTCAATTAGAAGCAAATTTTGCAATGGTCTAGTTTCAACGTGTGAAACAGGAAATGTTCTCACCTCTATTAATTCTGTCATTGAAGATGATTTAGCCCTCGAGGTTTTCCCCAACCCATTTAACAATGACTTAACCATTAATTACAAGCTGCTAAACAACTCAGCAACATTGAGCATTTATAATTTAGTTGGTAAGCAAATTAAAACGCAAACCATTACTCAAAATCGTACAGTTGTTAATTTATCTAACCAACCAAATGGAATTTATTTTATTACCATTACTGATGGAGCCAATAGGGTTAGCAAAAAAATTGTGAAGCAATAACTTCTATAATAAAAAGGGTCTATTTATATTGGTAAATAGACCCTTTTTTATTACTCTTCTTTCGTTATTTATAAATCACTCTCATTTTTAATTTCTCTACCAAAAAGAATAAAACAGGAACGACAATCAACGTTAAGAATGTTGCTATAAACAATCCGTAAATAATAGTCCAAGCTAAAGGCCCCCAAAAAATTACATTATCCCCACCAACATAAACATGAGCATCAAACTCACTAAATAGCGTAAAAAAATTAATGTTTAATCCTGTTGCCAATGGGATTAATCCTAAAATAGTAGTAATCGCTGTTAACAACACAGGTCGTAAACGTGCTTTTCCTGCCACAACAATTATTTCTAACAACGTTTCCTTATCTACCGACTGTTCTTTCGTTAACCCATATTCTAGCTTTTTTCTATCGATCAAAAGCTGTGTATAATCGAGCAGTACTACTCCGTTATTTACTACAATCCCTGCTAAAGAAATAATACCCATCATCGTCATCATAATAACAAATGGTTTACCTGTAATAATTAAGCCTCCAAAAACTCCTATTAAACTTAAAAATATAGCTAACATAATTATTGCGGGTTTAGACACAGAATTAAACTGTAGGATTAGAATTAAAAAGATTAACCCAAGC
The DNA here is from genome assembly GCA_016763135.1 of Flavobacteriales bacterium. Classification (GTDB taxonomy): domain Bacteria; phylum Bacteroidota; class Bacteroidia; order Flavobacteriales_E; family Vicingaceae. Next base: position 6,065 of record JAESUI010000281.1, on the reverse strand, counting down.
CCTGTAAAAAAGGCCCCCATTAAAAAAGTCATTTGTTTATTTTGCTCTTCAATTTGCCCTGTAAAATCAATCTTTACTGCCTTAGGTTTCTCATTAAAACCTTTCATCTCACTCTGTATTTGAGCAACAATAGCTCCTGCATCCGTATAGCCTGGGCTTAACGCAGAATATACAGTAACTACCCTTTTTAACTTTTTATGTTTTATTGCACTAAAGCCTGAATTGTTTTTTTGTTTGGTAATTGCAGAAACAGGAACTTCTTTTATTTGACCAGAACTAGGATCTCTAAATGTTATTTTTTGATCAAACAATGCGCTCGTATTGTACTTGTTTTCTTCATTAAAACGAATGTAAATATCATAATCATCACCATCTTCTTTATAAACTCCTGCCTTAGCACCAAAGATAGAATTACGCAATTGTTGCCCTACTTGTACCGCATTTACACCCAACTCTCCCGCCTTCTTTCTGTCAATTTTAACCTGCATACTTGGTTTAGACTTATTTACATCAATCTTTAGCTCATCTATTCCTTGGATATTTTTGGTATCAATAAAATCTTTCATTTTTTCGGCAGTAGCAATTAATTCCGAATAATCTTTCCCTTCTAACTCTATATTAATCGGATATCCTGCAGGAGGTCCTGCGGCATCTTTTTCTACAGAAATAGCAACGCCAGGATAAATATCTTTCAACGCTTCCTGAACTTTCTTTTGAAGGTCTTTACTGTCTTTTCCTCTTCTAAACTTATATTCTCTCATAGACACAGTCACTTTCCCTCTATGTGGCATATCTGCTGCAGATCCACCATCAGTTTGCGGATTTCCTGCTCCAGCACCAACTTGAGAAACAGCGCTTTCTACTAAGAAGTTATGATCTCCATCCATATATTCTTCTGAATTTAAAGTAGTATATATACGCTGTTCTATTTCCTTAGTAATGGCATTTGTTTTATCAATATCTGTTCCTTGCGGATACTCTATATATACAATAATTTGATTAGGAGTATTATCCGGAAAAAATTCAATTTTAGTTCTCTGGCTAGCAACAGAACCTCCAAAACCTCCGAAAGTAACAAACAATAAAAGAACTGTTCCGAAACTTACAACATAGGGTCTCCACCCTTTTAATGCATATCGCAATAACTTTTCATACCCTCTTTCCCAACGAGTTAATACTTTTTCTTGAAAGAAATTAACCATTCTACGAAGTCCTAATCGGTAAACCCACAACATAATTGCTGTTACTACCATAATACTTCCTAAAGACCTGTATGTTGTTCCTGAAAGTAAAATTAATACTCCCATCCCACCAACAATAGATGTAATAATAACAATTCGTTTTAATGGCATGTCCTTATCTTCAGTAGTCATAAATTGTGATACCAATACTGAATTAAAAAAGATAGCCACAACTAAAGATGATCCTAAAACAACAGAAAGTGTTATCGGAAAATAAATCATAAACTCACCCATAACCCCTGGCCACATTCCTAAAGGAATAAATGCAGCTACTGTTGTTGCAGTAGAAACAATAATCGGAAAAGCAATTTCTGATATTCCTTGTTTTGCCGCTTTTATCCTACTCATTCCTTCTTCATCCATGAGTCGATAAACATTTTCGACTACTACAATCCCATTATCTACTAACATCCCAAGCCCCATAATGAGCCCAAATAAAATCATGGTATTCATCGTGTACCCAAGTTGTTCAAGCACCATTAACGACATTAACATAGACATTGGAATGGCAAACCCCACAAATAATGCGTTCTTAAACCCTAAGAAAAACATTAAAACACCTACTACTAAAATAATTCCGAAAATAATGTTGTTAACCAAATCATCTACCTGCCCTATTGTTTTTGACGATTGATCATTGGTAGTAGTTACTTTAAGGTCTATAGGGAATATTTTTGATTTAGCATTAGCTACTATTACTTCAATTTTTTCTGCAGCCGTAACCATATTTTTTCCTGCACGTTTTTTCACATCAAGCATTACTGCCCTACTCCCAAATTCTCTTGCATAACTCGTTCTTTCTTTTTCTTTAAAGGTGACCTTTGCAAGATCTCTTAGGTAAATAGGATTCCCTTTTTCTGCTTTTACCACAAAGTTTTCTAGCTCTTTTGGGTCTTCTATTTCTCCCAAAATACTAATGGTTCTTCTTTGTCCACTTGCAATTAAATTTCCTGCAGAAATATTTACATTCCCTCCATTTATAGCATTTCTTATGTCATCAAAACTTACTTTAGAAGCCATCATTTTATAGATGTCTACAGCAATTTCTACTTCCTTTTTTTGAACTCCGCGGATATCTACTTGTTTAATTTCATCTAAATCTTCTATTTCATCTTCTAAATATTCAGCAAATTCTTTTAATTTTTCTACAGGATAATCCCCTGAAAGATTAATGTTAAGAATCGGAATTTGTTCTGACATACTTAAATCAAAAATATTTGGCTCTACTTTAGCTCCATTAAAAGTTGGCCAATCTTCACCTGCTGTTTCCGTATCTATTTCATCTTTTACTTTTTGTTTAGCCTGATCCACTGTAATTTTCTCATCAAACTCAACTACAACCATAGAATAATCTTCTTGAGATGTTGATGTAATTTTAACTACATTACTTATTGTTTTCAATTTATCTTCCAGTGGCTCTGTAATTAGCTTTTCAATATCTTCTGCCGTGTTACCAGGATAAATTGAACTGATATAAATCTTCGTTTCTTTAATCTCAGGAAAATTCTCTCTGGGCATACTAAAATAGGCCGAAACCCCCATAAACAGGAGAATAATCATTGCTACATATATTGTAGTTTTATTGTTAATTGCCCATGATGACAATCCAAATTCCTTATCTATTTTTTTATTTTGATCAGTCATTTTTCCTCTATTTTTGAGTGATAACTTTTACCTCTTGTCCATTTTTGATACTACGAGCACCTTCTAAAATAATTTCAGCTCCATCTTCAATACCTTTTAAAACCTCAATAAAATCACCTTCGGTTTTTCCTGTTTCAATAATTGTTTTTTGAGCAATTCCTAAGCTATTCACTTTGTCAGTAACCACATAAATATATTGACCTCCTATTGCATTTTCAGAAATAATACTTTGAGGGATTAATAAAGCTTTATCATTGGTATAGTCGTTAATTTTAATTTTAGCTGTTAAATTTGGTTTTATCATTTTGTTGCCATTTGGTACTGGCACTTCTATTTTAAAAGTTCTATTTGCAGGATTAATATAATTACCTACTTGACTTATTTTTGAATGAATAATTTCTCCTAAAACAGGTAAATCCACTTCTACCTTTTTATCTTTTGTAATAGATGTAATGTGCCGCTCAGGCACATTCGTTTCTATATGCATGTTGTCAAGGTTTACAATTCGCATCAATTGAGTCATTCCTGGGCTAACCATATTCCCTTGTTCCGTAATTACCTCATCAATAGTTCCTGAAAAAGGCGCCTTTACAATTGTTTTCTCAATTTGCTCTTGCATCTGATTGACCATCTTGTTTTGTGCCTCATAATTTGTTTTTGCTTGAAGGTATTGCATTTCACTACCTATTTTTTGCTTCCATAATCGTTCTTGACGCTCATAAGTCGTTTTAGCTAAATCTGCTTGTATCTGCATCTGAGCCAACTGTGGTGTTAAACCTCCATCATCAATTTTAGCTAACTTTTGTCCTTTACTTACTTGCTGCCCTTCTTTTACATAAACATTTGTTAATATTCCCGGATATTCTGGATAAATAACCAACAGACTCTTTGTACTCACATTTCCTTGTAATTCTATAAAATGATTAAAAACCTCTTCTTTAACAGTAAATGAAGTAATTAGTGCAATTTTTTTGTTTGTATCTAGTTCTGAAATTTTAGCATCTAATAGCTCTATTTGCTCAGCATAAACCGTTTGCTTTTTTACAATTTCAGCTCTTTCAGTTCTAATTTCTTCTAAATTTTCCGAAGCAATTATCTCTTCTACAGATTTTTCATTATTCCCCCCGCAGGCAACAAGTAATACTGACGTACTTATTAATATTATTATTCTCTTCATTTTATATTGAGTTTGGTTATTCTTATGTTATTTGCCGTATGATTTTTCAAGCGCTGATTTAGCCTTCAATAAATCGAATAGTGATTTAATATATTTTCCTTCTGCATTTAAATATTGATTTTGAGTTTGTGACAACTCTAAACTAGAAGCCACTCCTTCTTTATATTTTTTAATCGTTTTATCGTATATCTTTTTTGCTAATTCTAAATTTGATTTCTGATTAGAATATGTCTCATATTCCGTTTCATAATTTGATTTAGACAATTGAGATTGATATTTTAAATTTTGTTCAACCTGTTCTGCATCTATCTCTGCTTTATCAAACTCAATTTTTGCTTGACTCATTTTCGCTAATCGAGAACCACTCGTTAAAATTGGCAGCTTTAATGACGCTCCAACAACAGTCATCGGATACCAATCTCCACCACTAAACATGTCAAACTCATTGCTCATGTTTTGTTGTTGGTGATTAAAAAAAACATTGAGTGATGGTAAAAAAGAATACTTTTCTTTTCTAAGGTTCAATTTCATCAACCTCACATTCCCTTCAATTAATTGAAAATCGATATGATTAACAACATTAAACTCTTTTTGTAACGGCTCTAAGCTTATGTTACTAACAAATGCATCTATATTATCTGATAAAAAAATCACACTATCTATGTCTATTCCCATTTGGAGTTTTAATAGTTTTTCAGCAAATTCAATTTGACCATTTGCTATACCAACAGAAGTTTTTAACTCATTAGTGGTTAACATTAATTGGTCAACACTTTGCTCCTCTATTAATCCTACCTCATAAAGTGCTTTAGTTTCAGTCAACATTTTTTCTGTTGATGTTAATGACTGATTTAAAACTTCTGCATTTTCATTAGCAACTAATACTGTAAAATAAGCTTGAACAATCGCTTCTTTTAATTCAACTTCTGTTTTAATTTGATTGTTAACCGAAACCTCTCGATATGTTTTTGCTGCCTGTAACCCGACAATATATGAGCCATCAAAAATTAGTTGGGAAGCCGTAATACCAACAGAATTATTGTAGTCTAACCCAAACTGCAATTCTGCCAATTCGCCTGCAGGAGCTGCAGGGTTAAAAGCATTTGCTGGAGCAAGACTAGTTGCCACATCCAAAAATTTTTGAACTTTAGCTTCCGCATTTACTTGGGGCAATCCTATCGCTCTAATTTCTGTAACTTTTTTCTTGGCAATTTTAATGTCAAGCTTTGATTTTTGATTATTGTAATTGTGCTCTAATGCATATTTTTTAGCTTGCTCTAAAGAAAATTCTGCTACATTTTGAGCAAAAACAGATTCAACTATAAAAAATATACTTAGTATGGTGAAGATTTTTTTCATTCGATTTTTTTTAACACTATTAATCAATAGATAAGAGAATAAGTTGTTCCTTTTTGATTACCGCTTGTAGATAAACAAGCCCTTTTTGATTGCAGATGCCATTTAAGTGATAATTAATTACCTCAAGATGGAGCTTTTCAATATTCATTTTTTTAGTAATAGGATGCTCAGGATTCATTATGGTGTCCATCATTGTTATATATATAGATGCTACTACATCTGGATTAATATTTTTTCGATAGTACTTTTCTTTTACACCACGCTTTAAATTATCAAGCATAACACCATAAATAAACTCAGTTTTATGTTTCATTAATAACTCCCATGCAAAAGGATGGTATTTTTGTATATCGTATAATACTGATGGATGCATTTCACCCAAACTAGCGCTAACGCACCTTGTAATACCTATTAATTCATCTATAGCTGTCGCACTAGCTCCAATAGCTTCACAAACAGTCTCCTGTTTACCTGAAATAGCGAACTCCATTCCTTTTTTTACAAGGTCCTTCTTGTCATTTACATATAAGTAAAGTGTTTTTTTTGAAATGTGTAAATGTCTGGCAATGTCATCCATTGTTAAACTTTTAATTCCATACTTCATAAACAACTCCAAAGCAGCTGCTATAATCTCTAATTCTTTC
>JAESUI010000280.1 GCA_016763135.1 Flavobacteriales bacterium | reverse complement strand
TTGAAAATCATATTGTCGGTTAGAATAGTTTCCAGAAGTATTATTTTTTACATAATTATATGTTCTTGCTGACGAAAAATTACCGGTTGTACTTGATCCAATAGTATTTGATACTGTTTCCCATTCGTAACCATAATATGGTAAACCTATTAATAAGCTAGATGGAGTAACTCCATTATCTAAATGGTAATCTATTGATCTTATCAGGTTTAAAGAACTCCATATTGAACCACTGTATAAAGGGTCGGTTGGTCCGGCATTAGCACTACCACTCCAATGATAGCCGTAGCCCATAATAATAAATTGATCAACCACATTGTTCAATGCTACTAAATCAAAAACATTGTTCCAATCTACCGAGTAAGTTGCCATAGTTACAGTTGCATTAGGAATAGCTGCTTTTAACTGAAGAGAAAGGTCTGTCATAAAACTGGTTAGGTTATTTCTATCACTACCAGCAACGCCTTCAAAATCGATACTTACACCATCGGCATTTCTATAATTAATTAATACTATTAAGCTATCAATTAATCGTTGACGAGCAGTCATATTGGTTAAAAAAGCAGTATTGTTTGCTGAACCAAAATTAGTTACACACAGTTCTACTTTACATCCAGCAGCCTGAGCTAAATTTATAGCGTTTGTTGTTTTCCAACTGTGAATAGAATTGTAATCTCCTGTTGCAGGATCTAATTCATATGAGAAATAAGAGAATGTAGAAAGTAAATCAAAATCGTAATTATTATAAGCTGTACCCACCCAATATGGATGCCAACCATAAACGGCATATTCTAAATTACAATTCGATTTATTTGTAAGATGTGTACTCTTTGTTGTTCCATGAATAGCATCCCATTGTGCTTCTGATAATTCTCCATACTGTTTAAATTGATTACTCTGTTCATGATGAATAGAGGTAAATTGTGCATGAGAAAATAATGAAACAATTAACCCAAAAGTCAAGCCTAATGATTTAAAGTAAGCCATAATTATTGCTTAATCAATTTGATTGTTTGATTGTTTTGAGCAGATTGAAACTGAATGAAATAGATTCCTTTTGATAATTCTTCCAAGGAAATTGAATGCCTTTTTGAATGTTGAATCTCTTTAAAATAAACTTCTTTACCAATAGCATCCCTCATAATTAATTTTCCTGACTCAAACTCATCGAACTCAATTACAACAGTTTGGTTAGCAGGATTTGGATAAACTCTAATCATTGACTTTGGTAATTCTTGAATGCCAGCTATCACAGCATTCCAACTAATATCATAACCAGGGTTTGTTGTTGCGCAATCGGAACGAAACTCTATTAAAACAGCTCCACTATTTACATTTATTGTTGGTGGAATTGAGGTTCCATCATATCTTCCTATTAATGAATCAAAAACAGTTGTTCCTTTATAAATATACAAGTAATCCCAAGTTGGTTCAGTATCAAATTGGTTTACTGTTAATGTAATAGCAGTTGCATTTGTTGGTTGAATTAAAAACAATGTTCGTTCATCATCTGTATAATTTCCGGCTCCTCCTAAATCGGTTACTGTTCCTGTTTGATTTGTATTGACAACAGTTGTAGATGTTGGGTCATTTATTAATTTAAAGAAGTAATCCCAATCCCAATTAGCTCCAGGATCTGTATGTGATTGGTTAGGGTAATGTTGATGCCCTTTAATTCTAATACAACTACCAGGAATGCTCGAAGCATTGTAATGCGTTGTTGAAGACCAAGGAAAATATGCTGTTCGTAATGGGTTAATTCCATAACCGCTTTGTGTAATATCTCTTACTAAATCAGCTGATGATTGATACATTGCTGCTGTATACCAAGAAGAATCATTAACAAACCCTTCATGCTCTAATCCAATCGTATATGGATTTTCCGAACCAACATGCCATCCTTTATCGCTTTCTAAAACTACCTGAGTAACTTGTCCATCGGATGATCTAAGAACATAATGGTATGAAACATTAGAACTGCAATTATTTGCCCATGATATTGCCCCAGCATAAGCTCCTTGAATAGTGTGGATAGTTACGGCAGAAATTGGAGTTCCATTTCTTGAACTAAAATTACAAGTCGTCATATTTGATAAAGCCGGTGGATAATCAATAGATTTATTATTTGAGTGTTTGTAGCTTTTCCCATTCTCATTATAAATACCATCCTCACTAATATTTATTTGAGATGATTGTAACACTTTTAAATTTTCTTCTCCGAAAACGTTGACCAAATCTAAATTATGATTGGGGAAATTATAAGTTTGCTGAATCTTTTTATCATCCATAAAAGACAATACAGCATACAAATGAGCATTTAACGCATAATCCTGTTGTAATTCATTGCTTGGAAGCTCACTTAAGTTTGATAAAATATGTGCAAAATTTTGACTCTTGTTATAAAACGGACTCAACAACATTAACTCATGATGATAAGCTGCAGCATAAGCTAAAATATTTTGCTGTGGGCTTTGTAAAATATCATTTATACTAATTCCAGAAACTTGAGAGATGTAATTCAAATTATTTCTAAAATAATTCTGACCATCTAAGGTTAAACCCATTACACCATAGGTTTTTGGCAATCCCACACAACTTTCTGTTGTATTTTGAAGATGACTAAAGTGAGTCATAGTATAAGAAACTGCTTCTAATAATCCTTTTGGAACATCAGGGTATTGATTATAAGCATTAGCAAATTCTTGCTCGTAATTATTAATGGGTAACTGATTACTTTGAGAAAATAAATTAAGGGAAAAAGTAATCAACAGAAACAGTAAAATTGTTCTCATATAAGTGCGTAATTATAAAACTAGAGGCCTATTGCAATACCTCCTGTAATAATAGGGTTTGGTTGAATGATATAAGACTCTTTGGTTTCATTTAAATTCCACAAACCAAGTATATACAAATAAGATCTTCCACCTATTCGCTGCTTTATACCCCCTCCAATATAAACATTTACAATATTTTTTCTCACATCTTGAGTCCATTCTAAATTAATCAACTCAGTTTCAACATGAGCTAAAAATGGCACTCCTCCAAACAAATACTCTCCATACACCCGGCCTCCATATGTATTTGTACTAAAATCATATGTATTATCCTTATAATAAGAGTATCTCCCTCCAACACCTACTAAAATGTGATCTGTCAAATAATATCCAACATTAGGTGCTATTTCAAGTACTGTTATTGTACCAAATGATAAGCCTAAACCACCACCAATAGTAACCCTATCCCAACTAAAACCTCCTCCTTCAGAAGTGCCATTTGAGTTATTACTAACATTATCTCCAAAAACATACGAATCCTCATCTTGAGAAAATCCAGTAATAGAAATAAATAAAGCCAATACTATTAAACACTTTTTTAACATCAACCCAAATTTACTAAATTTTAAACGAATCTATTTCTGATAATAGTATTTTGCTTTTTACAAAAACCCCTTTTCCTGTAGCAATTAATTCCCCTTCTTGATCAAAAAGTTTAGCCCTTGCCTCAAATTTATTTCCAAAATTATCACACATTTCTCCTTTTGCAATAAGTTTTCCAGATGCTATTGGTCTTAAAAATTTAATTTCAAACCCTGCTGTTAACACAAAAACATCTTCAACCATAGAGTTAGCAGCAAAGAAGGCTGCATCATCCAACATCTTAAAATAAACTGAACCATGCACTGCATTTGCTGCATGAAAAAAATCTTTTTTTACCCAGCTGGTAATTTCAGATTCTCCTTCAGTAATTTTAATGGTTGGATCGTAAAATTTATTTATTGGAGCAGCTAAATACATGCTCTCTAATTTTCTATAATGCTCTTTCATATTCATATCCTAACACCCTTTTGGCAAGCTCAGGGCAAACTGTGCTACGTTGTTTTTCGCTAAATACGAATCCCAATTACGCAGACATCATCAATTTGCTCTAAATCTCCTTTCCAAGTTTCAAAGGCATCATCAATAATTATTTTTTGTTCATCCATACTACTCTCTTGAATTGACAATAGTAATTCTCGAAAAGCTCTAGTCTTAAATTTCTTCCCTTTCTCCCCTCCAAATTGATCTACATAACCATCAGAAAATATATAAATACTATCTCCTTTTTGTAGTTCAAATGAATGTGTCGTGTATTGTAAAGAATTATCAAACTGACCTATTGGCTGTTTATTGGCTTTTGTTTCTATTATTTCTCCACCTCTAATAATCCAAAGTGGATTGTGAGCTCCTGCATATTTTAATGTATTTCCTTCTAAAGAACATAATGCTATATCCATTCCATCATTTACATCTTCATCACTCTTTTCAAATTCTTGAACAACAATCTCTCTGGTTTTATCCAAAATCAACCCAGGATCAGTTAACCCATGCTCTCTAACACTTCTATTTAACGCATTATTACAAACTACACTCACCATTGCTCCAGGAACTCCGTGGCCGGTACAATCTGCAGCTGCAAACAATACTTCTCCTTCCTTTTGTTCAATCCAATAAAAATCACCAGCTACTATATCTTT
>JAESUI010000279.1 GCA_016763135.1 Flavobacteriales bacterium | reverse complement strand
ATCAATCAATATTTCGTTATGTAATTTTGCCATAATATTCTACTTTTAGATTAAAGTCCAAAGAAAGTATTGATTCCTTCTTTGGACTTATTTTAATTATAATAGCTCCTTTCTAAATTCTTCCGCATCATAATAAACTTTGATACTTTGAATTTTACCAGCTTTGATTTCATACCATTCACTCATATCTAATTTTATGGTTTTTCCTGATGGCATAGCAACATCCATTTCTATTTGAGTTATAACAAAACTCCCTGCTTCTACAGCTTGTTTCATCTCATTTCCTCTTATCATTGGCATAAAGCCTTCATTTAATTTAGCAAATGCTTCTAACCCATTTACTTGGTCTACTGGACCGGTAAATACTATATTGTCAGCTATTACTTCTTTCCAAGAATCTGTTCCAGACATCATACCTTCTCCGAAGGCTTGAAATACTTCCATTGGTGATTTTTCCATTTTAATTTAATTTTTAGTGATTATTAATTTAACTTGTAATTACGAAGCAAAAATAAATATTAACTTTGGAAAAGCAAGTTAAATTACAATTAACTTTTAATTTCGAAGTTAAAAAAGAAACTATTTACTACCTTTGGAAAATGAAAATGCGATCACATTGTCCTATAAATTATGCTTTAGAACACTTTGGAGATAAGTGGTCTTTATTAATTATTAGAGATTAAATGTTTAAGGGAAAAAGACATTATAATGAATTTTTTGAGTCTGGAGAAAAAGTTTCTACAAGTGTGTTAGGAGATAGATTAAAGCAATTAGAGGAGTCTGGAATAATTAATAAAGGGCAGGATACTGTTAAAAAATCTCGAATTAAATATAGTCTTACCAAAAAGGGAATTGATATGCTTCCTTTTATGGTAGATATGATCTCTTGGAGTGGGGAACACGATAACAAATCTGAAGCAGGTGATGTCTTCTTAGCTCAAGCGAGAGATGGTAGAGACTTTTTATTAGAATCAATCAGAGAAAAATTGAAAAAAGAGCATTTATCAATTTGATTCTCGCAATTGTTGCTAACAGTTTTAGTTATGATTGCGTTGCGGAAAAATCCGATAGGTAACGAATTTATAAATAAGCTTGGATTTCCGATAGAAAATTCAACCGCAATGAATTATAGGCGGTGTTGTACAATGTTTTTCACGATATTAAATTCCTTTATTACTTTCCATTTTCCACCATTTTTCTGTTCGATTAGACTGATTCTATCAAATAGTAATTCAGTAGGCAATTCTTGTTTTTTAATTTCCTCAAAAATTTCATCGGTACAAGTTGAATTTCGTGGATGCATTAAAGTAATATGTGGAAATTGTTCTTTAGTCAATTTGGTTTGTCCCAAGACAAATTTTCTTAATTCCCTAAATTCAATATTTTTATCAGTCGCTGGTATTAAAATTCCTTTTTCGTCCGCAAACCTTTCCACGCTTTTAAATCCAATTCGGATTGGTTTTTTCAGAGTGATTGATTTAATCCGTTGAATTATTTTATCGATTGATTCTATTTCGTCTTCTCGACAAAGAGTAATGTGTGCCGAAATCAAATTATGCTGTTCAGGATTAAATTCCGCTCTAATTTTCTCAATATTCACATTTGATTCTTCAATGAATAAAGTCAGCTGTTTTCTAATCTCGTTCATTTTTGTCAAATGTTGTACAACGGTTGATCTATGGTTTGTTGCGTTGATTAACGCGACTAATTTAGCAAATAAAATCCTAATAGAAAATCCACAAGGATTTTCGTAGATAGGCTAGAACTAGCAATAAATTATATACGGTGTTATCTGCTGACTTTTTTTCCGATGATGTACAAATAATCGCCTAATTCATTCTCATATGATTTGATTATTTCGTTGATTTTTCCGCTATCGATATCTCTTCTCAACTCTGATAATCCTTTCTCAATTTCTTTTCTATTTGCTAATGAGGAAAATGATGAAATACCGTGTCTTATATTTTCGTCAAAATATAGTTCAGGATTTTGCTTTCCACAATAGAGAAATTGGTCTTGCAAATCTGGTTTAATAGAATATTTTTTTATTCCAATAATTTCTATTCCGGCATTCTTTATTGAATTTTCCACATTTTCTAATGAAGGCATTTGAACTATTGAATCATTGAGCATTTTCGGGAAATAATGATTTAACCAATAACCTTCCATTTGTTTTGGTGTTGATGTGAATATTACAATTCTACCACCTACTTTTAAAACTCTATAAAGTTCAGAAAATCCTTTTTTTAAGTCAGTCCAATGATGTATAGTTAACGAGCCAATTATTCCGTTAATGCTATTGTCGATTAAGTTTGTCTTTTCGGCTGTTCCAATTCGCCAATCAATTTGTTGATTTTTGAATTTTGCTTTTTCCAACATCTCAATTGATGGATCGATTCCTATAAATTGAAATCCTTTTTTTTGAAGTTCATTCGTATAATTTCCAGTTCCGCAACCTATGTCTAAATAAAGTTCGTTTTCTTTGGCGTTTAAATGACCCAGTAATTGTTCTGTTAGATATCTGTCTGCTTTTCTGGTCAGATTATAATCAATTCCTATTTTGTCATATTTTACTTCCATCTGAGTGATTTTTTTTGCTTGCAGGTAACGTTTAGTATAAGAATAGTAGTGGATTTTGAATCGCTAATTTTTTGGTTAAAAACAGACCATCATTTATATTTATTTACTTTTGGTTTAGGAATTAAACCCCTATGGTTTTAGCCATTGTTACTTGCTGGCTTTTCTTCATATTCAGGACAATCCAATCGGATATCAGAAGTTAATAATTCTTTTTCCATTAAATTACAATAATCAGTATTCTTAGATTTATCGTAAAATTTGCATCCATAACAAGTTCGCTGAACAGTTAATATTCCATTGCTGTTTAACTGATAAATTAACTTACTTAATGTTTCAAATACATTTTCTAAATCTGCTATTTTAATATTTTTTAATTGTTTTTCTATTGGATTTGCAAAATTTTCAGTTTCTGCAACTGTTTTTCTGCCTAAATCAGATAATAAAATTGAATAACTCCGACTATCTGATAATGAATAATCTTTAATTATGTATTTCTTTTTATCCAACACTCGAATAGCGTCACTTACTGTTGGCTTTGTAATATTAAACTCCCTTGCTAAATGACTAACATTACAAAGTTCTGATTTATGATAAGCAATGAAAATTAGTATTTGAATTTGAATTGGGCTTAAGCCTATAACTTTTGCGTGTTCCCAAAGTAAAACTTTAAATACTTCAGATAAACGTTCCAAACCAACAACAATTTTACT
>JAESUI010000022.1 GCA_016763135.1 Flavobacteriales bacterium | reverse complement strand
TGTAAATGGTATTAATGTTGGAAACTTTACCGTTTTTGGCGGAGGAGCAAACACTGAAACATTTAATGTTTGTACAGGAGATAACATAGAGTTATTATGGAATGTTGGCGGATTTGATAATGAAGTATCGTTTGATTTATTGGATGGTGCTGGAGCTACCGTATTTAGTCAAGGAGGAAATCCAACTCCAGGTTCAATTTATACTGGAACTGCTTCTTGTCCACCTGGTCCAAATAACCCTTCATCTTTAAACAATATTCCTGCTGTGACTTATATTGTAACTGTTATTGATGTTAATGGATGTTCTATAGCTGATACTATTAATGTAGTTAACAATGTTACTTTTTCTACATCAGGAATTGTTAGTGATGAAAATTGCGGTTTAAGTGATGGAGCAATTGATTTAACAACAACTGGAGGTACTACTCCATTTACATTCTCTTGGAGTAATGGTCCAACAACAGAAGATATTGCTGGAATTGGAGTTGGAACTTACATTGTAACTTCAACAGATGCAAGTGGTTGTGCTGTTATTGATACGTTTAATGTTAATAATATCATTGCCTTTACAACTTCCACTGTTACAAATAATGATACTTGTAACCTAGGAAATGGAGCTATTGATTTAACTCTTGTAGGTGGAGTTGCTCCTATTACATATGTATGGAGTACAGGAGCTTCTACCGAAGATGTTTCTGGCCTCATGTCGGGAACTTACACCGTTACATCAACCGATGCTAATGGTTGTGCTGTTTCAGATACTATAACCGTAAATAACATTAATACATTTACTACTTCTGGAACAATAATAGATGACAATTGTAGTACAGGAATCGGTTCCATTGATTTAACTTTAATAGGTGGTAATGCTCCATTTACATTTAATTGGGACAATGGCGCTACAACAGAGGATATTACCGGGCTTAATGCTGGGACTTATATCGTAACTTCTACCGATGCAAGTGGTTGTGCTGTAACTGACACTTTTATTGTAACAAACACAACTACATTTAGTTATACTGCTACAACTTCACCTGATAGTTGTAACTTAACCAATGGAGCAATTGATTTAACACTAACAGGCGGAACTGCTCCAATTACATATGCTTGGAGTAATGGTGCTACTACTGAAGATATTTCTGGACTAAGTGCTGGATCATATACAGTAACCATTACAGACGGAAGTGGATGTATTGATATTGCAGTGTTTGCTGTAAACAGTTCTTCATCAATTACTTCGTCTGGCATTGTCACTAATGATAGTTGTGGTTTAGGAATTGGAGCAATTGACTTAACAGTTGGTGGTGGAATACCTTGTTGTTCTTACACACTAGATATGCAAGATTCATTTGGAGATGGTTGGGATGGTGCTTCTATAGATATAACTATTAATGGAAGTTTATACCTTAACACAACTGTTCTTGCAGGAAATAGTTTCTCTGAAGTGATACCAGTATGCGATGGTGATTTATTAGAGCTAGTATACAACATAGGAGCATTCGAAAATGAACATTCTTACACATTAATAGATGCTAATGGCACTACTGTGTTAACAGAAACTGCACCTCCTACTCCAGGGTTATCTTATTCTAACACTGTAAGTTGTCCTGCAGGTTCTCCAATAGTTACTTATAACTGGAGTAATGGAGCAACAACAGAAGATTTAGCTAGTTTAAATGCTGGAACTTACACCGTAACAATTACTGATACTGCAACTGGATGTTCACTTATTGATACATTTACTGTAACCAATACATCTACATATACAGCTGCAGGAGTTACTACAGATGATAATTGTAATACTGGAATTGGCGCGATAGATTTAAGTGTTGCTGGTGGAACTGCTCCATTTACATTTGCATGGAGTAATGGTGCAAATACAGAAGATTTATCCGGTTTAACTGGAGGAATATATACGGTAACTATAACTGATGCTTCTGGATGTATTGAAAAGTTATCCTTTACAGTAAACAACACCGCTACATTCAATTATACTTCTGTTGTTACAAATGATAGTTGTAGTGTAGGAATGGGTGCTATTGATATAACAGTAACAGGTGGAACTGCTCCATTTACATTTGCTTGGAGTAATGGTGCAAATACAGAGGACATTGCTGGATTAAGCTCAGGAATGTATACTGTTACAATAACAGATGGTAGTGGTTGCGCTATTGTAGATTCATTTGCTATAAGTAATACAGTAAGTTTCACTGCTTCTGGAATTGTAACTGATGCAAGTTGTTTAGCTTGTACTGATGGCTCAATTGATTTAACAGCAACTGGTGATGCACCGTTTACATTTACATGGAGTAATGGTGCAAATACAGAGGATATCAACAATCTCTTAACTGGTGGTTATTCTGTAATTATTACTGGAGCTTCTGGTTGTCAAGATAGCTTGTACTTCTATGTAAACTATCCTGTTGGAATTGATCCAACTGATATTAATTGGTTTGTAAACCTTTACCCTAATCCAGCTAATGATGAATTTACGTTAGACTACAACTTTAGAACAAATGATGAAGTTAGGTTTACAGTATTCAATATTATTGGAGAGTTAGTTCATGATGAGAAAATAACTAAAGCTCAAGGTAAAATAACAGTAGATGCTCAGAGAATGGATCCGGGAATTTACTTTATTCAATTAACAGGAAAAGATAGAAAAGAAACACTTAAACTGATCATTGCAAAATAAGCTTTAAGTAAAAAGACAAAAGCCCTTTAAGAATTCTTAAAGGGCTTTTTTTTAATCTGAAATTTTATTGAGTTCTTCAGCTATTTGTCCAGCCAATAACTTACGACTATACTTTTCGTAATTATTACTATCAACTGTTAACGAATTCTTCTTATACTGTTTGTAATAAGTCTGAATCGTTGCTGTTAAGGTATCTATATCATTAAAATCACTAACACTACCAGCATTGGTTTCATTAATAATTTTAGCCGCATCACCAGTTGGTTTACCTATGCAAATTATTGGGCGTTTAGCTCCAATGTATTCGTATAATTTACCTGGCACTACCCCATCAATATTAGGGGTGTCATTTAATGGCAATAATAACACTTGAGATTTCATTAGCTCAGCTACCACTTTTGCATGAGGTAAATTATCTATCAAATTCAAGTTCTTTCCCAACCCAGCATTTGTTAATGCCTCAATTGCTACCGGTGCAACTTGACCAATAAATTTAATTTCTAAATCTTTAGCAAATGCTTCATCTTTACACAACTCAGCTAAAGCCTTCCACAAAACATGAGGATTTCTATCATCATTTAAAGAGCCAGCATGAGTAATTGTAAATTGCTTATCCAAGGCAACAGTTCCTGCTTTGGTAAAATCTTCAGGATCATAACCGTTGGTAATTACCATTGGCATACGGTCAGAAATTTTACGAAAATCTTCTGCCCAACTCCAACTTACTGTTACAACTTGGTTTGCATCATTTAAAACACGCTGTTCTAATCGCTTATGTTTTTTATCTGCCCAATTCGTTAATTTTAGTTTATCATAAAAATCAATATTAGTCCACGGATCACGAAAATCTGCCAACCA
>JAESUI010000278.1 GCA_016763135.1 Flavobacteriales bacterium | reverse complement strand
TTCATATCCGCTTAACAAATCTCCATCCCCAGCAATATCATGTCTATTACTTTCAAATTTATTTTTAGAAATATTTGCCCATCCTCTCTTTATAACAACTCCATATCCAAATGAAGCAGTGTTGTTATTGTGGATATAGTTGTGGTGTATATTTATATCAAGAGACATATTTGCTATGTTAGTAATATTGCTTTGGTTAACTTCAATTGCAGCTTTAGTCCAGTTGTAAAGTTCACAATTATCAATATTAATATGATCGCTATTATTTTTGATAATAATTCCTCTATCGGTAGTAGATTGACCTCCAGAACCGCCATAAGGTCCTTCTAATCGAAGACCAGTAATTCTAACATTATCTTTTGTAATATAAAATGCAAAGCTACCAGTATGATAAGGGTAAGATATTTTAGCCCCAGAACTACCTAAGCTACCTCTAGCTCCAACGAGCCAAATATTACTTGGTAAAACAATAGGAAATGAACTATATACAGAAAATAAATCAATGACATTTTCTATCCATATTTTTGTAAGTGTCGTATTGTTTGGAAGTATACTATCAAGTACAGTTTTAAATTGAAGTGCTGAAGTTATTATAACATTACAACTGCTTTTACTTACTATGTCAGTATAACCGCTACCTCCTCCAACAGGGCTATTAGTGTATGTACCCGAATTACATATGGAAAATTTGGAGGTAAGAAATATGGGGGCAGGTTTTCTAGCAGTTTCATTTGTGATTGTATTACTTTTTGTAGGTTCTATATAGTCTTCTTTTTTACATGAAGATAAAATGATAAGAATGCAAAGAAAAGTGTTGAAAAACAAATGTTGCTTGAGAATGGAAAAAAAAGAGTTCATAATTTTTTATTTTTTTGAAGTTGAATTCATTCTAATGATAAAATTAGTTTAGAATCATGTGACAAAAGTAGTAAATATATGTATTAATGTCAGTAAAACCTTTGAATGATAGCAAGTGTGTTGTTTGAATGTTCTTATGCATTTATTTAAAAAAATAGATTTTGTTTCAAAAAAATAATTACATTTGCATCCGTTTTAAGAGAATTAGCATAAAATTACAACAATGAGAAAAGATATACACCCAGAAGAATATAGATTAGTAGTGTTTAAAGATATGTCAATGGACTATTCATTTATAACTAAATCTGCAGCAGCTACTACTGAAACTGTTAAGTGGGAAGATGGTAATGAGTATCCATTAATCAAATTAGAGATTTCTCATAAATCTCATCCATTTTACACAGGTAAAATGAAATTAGTTGATACGGCTGGTAGAATTGATAGATTTAAAACACGTTACGCTAAGCATACAAAAAAATAAGAAACTCATAATATTTCTTAAAAGTCCTAGTTGTAACTAGGACTTTTTTTATTTTCGTGAAACTCCTTTTTAAGGATTAAAAAGGTAAGTTGAACGAATCCCGTTGAAGAACAGGGATCTTTTACTTCTTTAGACAATTTTTTAATACTTTTATAGTATGAATGTTATTTTTTTCGAAGACAAACGAGATCAATTCTTACCATTAGTTTATACAAAGCCTCTTGCTAAAATTAGAGTGGGGATATTAGCTATTGAAGATAAATGGAAACAACATTTTCAACAGCATGGTATTTCAATTACAATTTCTTATCATACTGAAGACTATTTGTTTGATAAATTTCCTTTAATAGAACAAGAAGAAAATATATTTATCAATGCTCGATTTTTTCCAAATGAACGATTAGTTGATTTTATCGTTAATAATTTAATTGCTGGTGAAGCGATAGTATTTGATGGCAGTTTAGTTGCTTCAAAATGTACGATGGAACAATTCAAATCCGAAACGTATTATATAAAAGACTATAATGAAAGTTTTATTTCACTTGAATTAAAAACCATTACTGATATTTTTTCAAAGAATGTTTTAGCGATTGAGCAAGATTTTGAATTAATCACAAAAGGAAGAAAATCAGCATCAGTTAGTTCTACAAATACAATTATTGGAGATAATGTTTTTCTTGAAGAAGGAGCTAAAGTTGAGGCTTCGGTATTAAATTCTTCTACAGGGCCAATATATATAGCAAAAGATGCAGAAGTGATGGAGGGATGTTTAGTTCGTGGTCCATTTGCATTGTGTGAAGGAGGAATTTTGAAAATGGGAGCTAAGATATATGGAGCAACTACAGTTGGAAAACAATCGAGAGTAGGCGGAGAGGTTAATAATTCTGTAATACAAGATTACTCCAATAAAGGGCATGATGGATTTTTAGGCAATTCTATAATTGGTGAATGGTGTAATTTAGGAGCGGATACTAATATTTCTAATCTTAAGAACAATTATGGTGAAGTGAAAACTTGGTCTTATGAAAGTAATAGTTTAGAGAATTCAGGATTACAATTTTGCGGTTTAGTGATGGGGGATCATTCTAAATGCGGAATTAATACCATGTTTAATACAGGGACAACGGTTGGTGTTTCTGCTAATATTTTTGGAAGTGGTTTTCCAAATAAATTTATCCCTTCATATAGTTGGGGAGGTTCAGGTGGTTTTGATGAATGTAATTTAGATAAAATGTTTGAAGTTGCTGAACGAGTAATGAGTAGAAGAGATATTGAGTTAACCACTGATGATAAAGCAATTTTAACTGCCATTTTTGAAATGACAGCCAAATATCGCTAAAAATACCGCCAAAATTTCAGTTATAAACTAATGGCACGGCTCTTGGAAATAGAGAGAAAGACAATTATTCTTTGAATAGTTAAAGAATAACTGTCATAATGACTTACAGGCAATGCCTGAGATAAAAAATAGATACATAGAGAAATGAGAGATATATTTGACATGGACAACATAATGATAAGCAATGTTTTGGATGAAGATGCCGAATTCATTCCTTTGTTGTCGCCAGATGATGAAGAGCAGATTAATGCAGAGGAAACTCCTGATGAGTTGCCTATATTACCATTAAGGAATACAGTTTTGTTCCCCGGTGTTGTAATACCAATTACTGTTGGTAGAGATAAATCGATTAAATTAATTCAAGAAGCATATAAAGGAGACAAGACTTTGGGAGTTGTTTCTCAAAAGAATGATGAGATAGAAGATCCAACTGAGGATGATTTAAATAGCGTTGGAACAATAGCATTCATTCTTAAAATGCTGAAGATGCCTGATGGGAATATTACTGTTATTATCCAAGGGAAAAAGAGATTTAAGGTTAAAGAGATTACTCAAAAAGAGCCTTATTTAAGAGCTAAAATTGAAGCATTTAACCAAATTCAAAAACCTTCAGGTAAAGGGTTTGATGCATTAGTTTCTTCTATAAAAGATTTAGCGTCTCAAATTATTGAGCAATCTCCGACTATACCAACTGAGGCAACTTTTGCAATAAAAAATATAGAAAGTCCTACTTTTTTAATCAATTTCATAGCCTCAAATATGAAGGCTGATGTAACTACCAAGCAGGATTTACTAGAGACACCAGAATTAAATGAGAGAGCGAATTTATTGTTAGAGCATTTAACAAAAGAATTACAACTGTTGGAGTTGAAAAATGATATTCAATCAAAAGTTAGAACAGATTTAGATCAGCAACAACGAGAATATTTTTTAAATCAGCAGATAAAACAAATACAAGAGGAACTTGGTGGAGACCCTCAACAACAAGAGATTGAAGATTTTAAAAAGAAAGCGAAGAAGAAAAAGTGGAATAAAACTGTTGCTGAACGATTTGACAAAGAATTAGAAAAATTTCAACGTTTAAACCCGCAAGCGGCAGAGTACTCCGTCCAATTAAACTATTTAGAAACACTTATTGAATTACCTTGGAATGATTATACAAAAGATAATTTCGATTTAAAAAGAGCTCAAAAAATATTAGATAAAGATCATTTTGGGTTAGAGAAAGTTAAAGAAAGAATTATTGAGTATTTGGCTGTTCTAAAGCTAAAGGGAGATATGAAATCTCCAATCTTATGTTTGTACGGACCTCCAGGGGTTGGTAAAACGTCTTTAGGTAAATCTATTGCTGAAGCATTGGATAGAAAATATGTAAGAATGTCGTTGGGTGGAGTAAGAGATGAAGCGGAAATTAGAGGGCATAGAAAAACATATATTGGTGCAATGCCTGGTAGAATTATTCAGAACATTAAAAAAGTAAACTCTTCTAACCCTGTTTATGTATTGGATGAAGTAGATAAGTTAGGGTCAAGTCATCAAGGGGACCCTTCTTCTGCATTATTGGAAGTGTTAGATCCTGAACAAAACTCGAATTTTTATGACAATTTTTTAGAGTTAGATTACGATTTATCTAAGGTGCTTTTTATCGCAACAGCAAATTCACTTTCTACTATTCAGCCTGCGTTGAGAGATAGAATGGAAATTATTGAAATTACTGGTTATACGGTTGAAGAAAAGATTGAGATTGCGAATAAACACTTGATTCCAAAATTGTTAAAAAATCATGGTTTGAAGAAAAAACACATGAATCTTACCAAGCAAATTATTGAAAAAATAACTACAGATTACACAAGAGAATCTGGGGTTCGTGGATTGGAGAAAAAAATAGCGAAAATTGTTCGAAATAGGGCAAAATATATTGCGATGGAAGAGGAGTTTGATGCTAAAATCTCAATGGAAGAATTATTGAAAATTCTAGGCCCTGGACATTCAAGAGATAAGTATCAAGGCAATGAAGTTGCTGGGGTAGTAACTGGTTTAGCATGGACTTCAGTTGGTGGAGATATTTTATTCATAGAATCTAGTTTAAGCAAAGGAAAAGGCAAATTAACTTTAACAGGAAACTTGGGAGATGTGATGAAGGAGTCTGCTGTTATAGCATTAGCTTACTTAAAAGCTCACTCACATTTATTGGGATTAAAACCTGAGATATTTGAAAAGTGGGACATTCATGTTCACGTTCCCGAAGGAGCAACTCCAAAGGATGGTCCGTCAGCAGGAATAACAATGTTAACAGCTTTAGCTTCTGCGTTTACACAACGTAAAGTAAAAAGCAAACTCGCTATGACAGGTGAGATAACTTTGCGTGGAAGAGTATTGCCAGTTGGTGGAATTAAAGAGAAAATTTTAGCTGCAAAAAGGGCAGAAATTACAACCATAATTTTATCTGAAGACAATAGAAAGGATATTGAAGAGATTGGAGATAAATATTTGAAAGGATTAACCTTTCATTATGTAGAAACAATGATGGAAGTGGTTGATTTAGCGTTAACTAACCAGAAGGTGAAAGAAGCATTGAAAATTGCTTAAATTGATTTCAACAAGTGTTAATAATTTCTGAAAATTTTTAAGTTTTTCCGCTTCTAAAAAAATTACATTTGTTAACCTTATAACAAACAAAGAAGACACATGAAATTTATAGTATCGAGCGAAATCTTATTAAAGAAATTACAGTTAATTGGAGGAGTACTAAACTCAAGTAATACTTTGCCAATTTTAGATGATTTCTTATTTCAAATAAAAAAAGGA
>JAESUI010000277.1 GCA_016763135.1 Flavobacteriales bacterium | reverse complement strand
ATTTTGAACAAGAAATTTGGAATATAGTAAACGAGTGGGAAGAAGGATTTAATAAAGACACCGTAGGTAAACCATTTTTGCAATCAGCTGACGCAATTTCAGGAAATATTGCTTCAGGTTATGGAAGATATAATTTTAAAGATAAAAAACATTACTGCTATATTTCAAGAGGATATTTATTGAAAACCAAAGGTTGGCTTATAAAATCTAGAGATAGAGAATTAGTAAGCGAAGATAAAGCAGAAGAACTAATAGAATTTGTTGAGAAAATACATAGAATGTTGAATGCTTATATTCGATCAATAGGTAGACCAAAAGATTCTAGTTATACTAAGCCGTCTTATGACAATAAAGAGGAAAATAAGGAAGAGTTTAATGGGAATGCAGTAGAGAGTAATGATACTCAATCTGAGCCTGATGGAAATTCATTTACAGCAAGCGCGGATGAATTTTTTAGTGAAGAAGAATTAACCTCAAATGCATAAGTATGTTATAATAGTTGCTGGTGGAAAAGGCGAAAGAATGGGAGCTTCAACTCCTAAACAATTTCTTGAACTTGCTGGTAAACCTATTTTAATACATACACTGGAAAAGTTTAAACAAACAATTCCATCAATCGAAATTATACTGGCTCTACCCGAAAATCAATTTGACTTTTGGGAAGAGCTTTTTTATAAATACGAACTTCCTAAGATACGTCACCAAATTGTAAAAGGCGGTGAAACTCGTTTTCACTCTGTACAAAATGCATTAAGTCTATAAAAGAAAATAGTATTGTTGCTATTCATGATGGCGTTCGGCCTCTAGTAAGTACTGAAACAATAAAAAGGTGTTTCAATGAAGCAGAAAAATATGGTAATGCTGTTCCTGTGGTTGATGTAGTTGAATCATTGAGGCATGTGTCAAAGCAAGACAACGTTAATAAGGCTGTTCCAAGAAGTTGTTATAAGTTAGTTCAGACACCCCAATGTTTCACCTCAGAAGTCATTTTAAAGGCTTATAAGCAAGAGTTTGACACTACTTTTACTGATGACGCCTCGGTAGTTGAAAAACTTGGAGAGACCATTAATTTAGTTGAAGGAAATAGAGAAAATATTAAAATTACCACAGCAGAAGATTTATTAATTGCTGAAGCTTTTATAAAGGAGTAACAGTACTTTTCTCAGTTAAACATAAATTATCCAAGGCTATATTTTTAATTAGGTTTAATCCAGGTGATTTCCCTTTTTCGATTGAACCTAATTCATTAAACTCTAAAAGTTGAGCACCATTAAAAGTTGCCCATTTAATCAATGTTTCTAAACTGATTTCAGCATTATTTTTAGTAATAGTTTTTAGTTCATCTAAAATTGATAAACTCCAATTTGAAGCTAAACTGTCCGTTCCTATTGTACATTTTTCATTAACAAATAAATTATACTTAGGCTGTCTGTTTTCTATATATTTATTTGCATTTGGACAAAAACACCAATAAATGTTATTGGAGTAATTTTTAGCAAAATCAATATCTTCTTTGCATGTATAAGTATTATGAACTAGCAGAATTTTCTTATCAGCAGTAAAGTTGGCTAAATAAGAAGGCAAAGAGTTTTCGCCAGTTGGTGTCCATTTTTTTATGTCCTCATTAAAGCTTGATAACTGTTCATATAATTTTCCTGATTTAGTTAAAAACAACTCATTTTCACTTTCTGTTTCCTGATTATGTATAGTTAAAATCTCTCCAGAGACTTTATTTACCGAAATCATTAATTGTTTCGACATTGAATAAGGAGCATGGGGACTGATAGAAATTCTATTTTGATTGTGATATTCCTTTTTTAAAGATATTGTTCTATCAATAACTTCATCAACTGTCTCAGGATTTAAGCTAAAAACCTCTAAAAAGGTATGGTACCTCATTTGTGAATTTTCTTTTTGAGCGAATGTTGATGCTCCATTAGCAATATCTCCTACAGCAACAATACCATTATTTATCATTTCTTGTTCCGCTAATTCAATTGCTTCTTGTCTTTCTTGGATAGTAAAATTGTCTCTTATTGAAATAATTTCTTTCACAAACCCTGGTAATTGGCCTTGTTCAGTAAGTTTCCCTTTTAAATAAGATAATTCTAAATGACAATGTGTATTTATAAATCCTGGACAAATTATCCCTTCATGTTTTTCTACTTCATCCCAATTAATAGAGTCATTTTCTGGATTTAGAACCTCCAAAATAACTCCATTGTTATCAGTTGCAATAACTCCATTTTTAATTGGTGCACTATTTCCTGTGAATATATAGTTAGCGGAGATTTTTTTCATTAGTTCAAAAATACGTCATTGCGGGGAATGAAGCAATCTCATACTGAAAAACTAATCGTAATTTCGCAATTCAATGTCAGAAAAGCAGAACATACGAATGTTATCAAAAAAGGAATTAAAAGACTTTTTTGTTGAGCAAAATGAAAAACCATTTAGAGCAAAACAGGTATATGAATGGTTATGGAAAAAAGGAGCAACATCATTTGATGAAATGACCAATCTATCTTTTGAGGTGAGAGAAATGTTAACTCAAAACTTTGTGTTTAACACTGTAATTATTGCTGAAGAACAAATTAGTTCTGATAGAACAATTAAAGATGCTTTTAAATTATATGATGGTCTTATTACAGAAGGAGTTTTAATTCCAGGAAAAAAAAGGATGACTGCATGTATTTCAAGTCAAGTAGGCTGTAGTTTGAGTTGTTCCTTTTGTGCAACAGGAAAATTGGAGCGGTTAAGAAACATTGATGCAGAAGAAATATTTGATCAAGTTGTTTTAATTAAAAATCAAGCCGAAAAGCATTATCAAAAACCATTAAGCAATATTGTTTATATGGGAATGGGCGAACCATTACTAAATTATAAAAATGTACTTCGCTCAATTGAAATGATTACTTCTGAAGACGGTTTGGGAATGTCGCCAAAACGAATTACAGTATCTACAGCAGGTATTGCAAAAATGATAAAGCAATTAGGAGATGATGAAGTGAAATTTAATTTAGCCTTATCATTACATGCAGCAACTGATGCTAAACGGAGTGAAATTATGCCAATAAATGAAAGTAATTCTTTAGGCGCCTTATCAGAAGCATTGGTTTATTTTCATGAAAAAACAGGTTCACGAGTGACCTTTGAATATATTATTTTTAAAGATTTTAATGATACACTAGAGGATGCCAAAGATTTAGCGACTTTCTGTAAAGCTGTTCCTTGTAAAATTAATATCATTGAATATAATCCTATTGATGATCCTCAATTTGAAAAAGCGGATTCAGAAAAAACTGATAAATTTGCAGCATTTTTAGAAAACACGTTTAATCTTATTGTTAATGTTAGAAGGAGTAGAGGTAAAGATATTGATGCTGCTTGTGGGCAATTAGCAAATAAGAATAAGGCTTAACTAATTTTGATGATTAATATTATTGTTTGTACTTTAGAAATAAATTAACTAACCCCCGAAATATGAAATATATCTTTACCGCATTATTATCATTAACATTTATTGCAATAAGTGCTCAACAACAGATTGAAAATTCTGGTTTTGAAAATTGGGAAGATGCAGGAACTGTTGTAGATGAACCTGTAGATTGGAGTTCAATAAAAACAGCAGATGCATTAGGAGTACTTGCTCCTCAGGTCTGGTCTCAAAGTACAGATGCTCATTCAGGTTCTTATTCTGTAAGACTTGAGAACATCTCATCTTTTGGAATAGTTGCAAACGGAATTATAACTACAGGAAGAATACATGCAGATTTAGATCCAGAAAATGGGTATGTTTTTACTGATGCTGGAGATGTTCAATGGAATTCTTCTTTTACAGATAGACCGGACAGTTTGGTAGGGTGGTATAAATATACGCCATCAGGATCAGATGCAGGAAAGGCACAAGTGGTTTTACACACAGGAGCAGGTCAAAATCCAGAAAATGGAACATTAGCTAATTGGGTTGGAGAAGCAAGGTTTGATTTTTCTGGAACTACTAGTACATGGACTCGTTTCTCAGTTCCTTTTATTTATTATAATGCTAACACTCCTGCATACCTATTGGCTGTTTTAGTAGCAGGAGATAGTACTGTATCTGTTAATGGGAGTGTTGCTTTATTTGATGATTTAGAGTTGATCTATAATCCTTCAAGTATTAATGAAGTTGATAATGAAATAGCTAATGTTTTTGTTTCAAATAATTATTTGAACATTAATTTTAATAATGATGTAAACGAAACTTCAATGGCTCGAATTGTAGATTTGTCGGGCAGAATCGTTTGGGAACAAAAAATAAAAGGTGTTAGCACATATAAAAAACAATTACCAGTAAATGCTGGAATGTACGTTTTTACATTAACTACAGACAAAGGATTTCTTACAAAGAAAATTCTGATTAAATAAGGGGATGTCACTTAGACTTTTTTTCATTATAATATTTCTAGTATTTGGGAATCTCTATGCCCAAAACGGAACCCTAAAAGGCGTTATTAAAGATGCTTCTACTAATGAAACATTGGTCGGAGTAAATGTCTATTTAATAAACAATATAACTACAGGAGGAACTACTAATATAAATGGAGAATATAGTTTTTCATGTCCAGTAGGACAGCATGAGATTGGGGTATCATTTATAGGGATGGTAAGCGACACACTTAATGTTGTTATTGTAGAAAACCAAGAAACCGATATAAATATTTTATTGCAACCCGATGCACAAATCCTCGAGACTTTTAAAGTTGAAGTAGGAAAATTCAATAAAAGAATAGAAGATTTAACTGTTTCAATGGAAGTGATTAAACCCTCTGTTATTGAAGAAAAAAACATCAGAAGTATTGAAACAATATTAGACCAGACACCAGGTGTTAATATTCTTGATGGTGAACCTCAAATAAGAGGAGGAAGTGGTTTTACTTTTGGGATAGGAAGTAAAGTTGCCGTTATTGTTGATGACATGCCCATGCTGTCTGGAGATGCAGGTCGTCCTTTATGGGACTTTGTGCCACTAGAAAATATTGAACAAATAGAAATTATTAAAGGAGCTTCTTCTGTTCTTTCAGGTGCATCAGCGTTAAGTGGATCAATACATATTAGAACAGCTGAACCAGGAATGAAACCTTCAACTAAAATTAGTTTATACTCAGGGTTTTATTCTGCGCCACAAGATACATTAATGAAGTGGTGGGATGATTATCCATATATACATGGTTTGAATTTTTCGCATAGTGAAAAAATTGGCAATCTAAATTTTGTAATAGGAGGAATGGTAAATAATGATCACGGGTATATCGGAGCTCCAAACCCAGGTAAGTTTGTATTAGATACGATAACTGACTTTGAAGATAGTCAAATGACAAGTGAAAAAGTGAGAGTGAATCTAGGGTTAAAATACTATTTGAAAAATTTCGAGAACTTAAATTTTGGAGTAAATGTTAATGCAATGCAAAATTCTAGAAATTTAACATTAGCATGGAATGATGATTCTACAGGTTTTTATAGAGCATATCCAGGGGGGGTGATCTTGGAAAATCAAATTATGTATAATGTAGACCCATTTATTAACTTTTTGACAAAGAACAATGGAAAGCATAGCTTAAAAGGAAGGGTTTTAATTACAAATAATCAGATGAACAACAATCAATCAAATCATTCAGAACTATATTTTATTGATTATCAGTATAAAAAAGAATTTCAACAGTTTAAAGATTTAGAGCTTATTATTGGTACATCATATAGTAAAGTATTTTCCAAAGCAAGCCTTTATGAAGGAAGAGGAACTCCTTATAATTTTCTCGAAAATTCATCTGCTTATACCGAACTAAGAAAAACATTTAAAGAAGTATTAAGTGTTTCTGTAGGCTATAGGAGAGAAGCTTATTGGCTGAATGACCAAAATAGAGATGATGCTCAAATTTTTAGAGGAGGACTCAACCTCAAAATTACTGAAGGGACAAATCTTAGAGCATCTTATGGTCAAGGATATCGGTTCCCAACCATAGCTGAAAGATACATTAAAACCGCTGTAGGATCTTTTGGTGTGTTTGATAACCCAGATTTAAAACCAGAAAAAAGTTGGAATTTAGAAGCAGGAATTCGACAAGGGTATAAAGTTGGTAAATTTTATGGCTATGTAGATGTTGCTGGGTTTAGACAAGAATACGAAAACACAATAGAATATTTATTTGGCTTTTGGGACTCGACTTACACTTTTGCCATTGCTGGATTTAAATTTTTAAATACAGGAAAATCTAGGGTAACAGGAATCGATGCTTCGATAGTTGGAACAATTAGTACCAATAAAAAAAGTGGAATAACATTTATGATTGCTTATACTTATATCAAGCCAATTACATTAGAGCCAGATGTTAATTTTGCTAAAGATTTTAAACCAGGAGGTTCAGGAGAATTTAGTTATAATGCTACAAGTACTGATTCAACGCAGCAAATATTAAACTATCGATTTATAAAAACCTTTAAAGGAGATTTGAGTTATACATTTAGAAAAATAATAACAATAGGAGTTAGTGGTAGGTATTTTAGTAAAATAGATAATTATGATAAAGCTATTGTTGATTTTGAAGAAGTAACAACAAACACAGGAGGCTCTTTACAGGCAATTAAATATGTAGATTACCACAAAAATGCAGCACCAGAAGTTGTTATTTTGGATGCGAGGTTTTCAGTTGCATTTCAAAAGAAGCATAAAATTTCGGTTATTGTAAATAATTTCATGAATGAAACATATTCTCTACGACCATTAAAAGCAGAATCAATGAGGACAACAATGTTTCAATATACCCTTACAATTTAAGTTAGATTCTATCTAAAAATCGTATTTTGGATGTTCAAAATTTAGAACATGTCAGACGATAATAAGAAGCTTTTTTTACTTGATGCCTTTGCTCTAATCTATAGAGCATACTTTGCTTTTGGAAAAAACCATAGATATAATTCTAAGGGATTAAATACATCAGCGATGTTGGGTTTTACCAATACGTTGATAGAAGTTTTAGAGAAACAAAAGCCATCACATATTGCTGTTGTCTTTGATGCCCCTGGCGGAGCAACAAATAGAGAGGCTGAATTTTCTGAATACAAAGCAGGAAGAGAAGCAATGCCAGAAGATATTCGAACAGCAATCCCTTATATCAAGCAAATATTAGATGCATTTAATATTCCAATCTATTTGTTAGAAGGCTACGAGGCAGATGATATTATTGGGACAATGGCTAAAGAAGCCGAAAGACAAGGCTTTACAACGTATATGATGTCTCCTGATAAGGATTTTGGACAATTGGTTTCTGAAAATATTTTTATGTATAAACCTGCTGCTTACGGTAATCCTGCTCAGGTTTTGGGTATTCCAGAAATATGTGAAAAATTTGGTGTTGATGACCCTTTAAAAGTGATTGATATTTTAGGCTTGTGGGGAGATGCGGTTGATAATATTCCGGGAATTCCAGGCATTGGAGAAAAAACTTCTAAAATATTAATTGCAAAATATGGGAGTGTTGAAGGGTTAATTGAACATGCAGAAGAGCTAAAAGGAAAGCAAAGAGAAAATGTAATTGAATTTGCAGAGCAAGGGCTATTGTCTAAAAAATTAGCAACTATTATTTTGGATGTACCTGTTGAATATGACATTGCAGATTTTAAAATCGAAAAACCAGATGAAGTAAAAATTACTGAGCTATTCGCTGAATTAGAGTTTAGAAATTTAGCAAAGAAAGTACTAGGTAAAGAAATTCAAATAAAATCTGCCCCTGTTCAGGTTGGTGGACAAATGGATTTATTTGGCAATGTACAGGGAGTTGAAACAGCAACAAAAGCCGAAGCTGAGGAAAAAGAAGCTTTTATTGAGTTAAAAAATATTTCTAACACTAAACATCATTACCGTTTTATAGATACTGAAGCAAAAAGAAGTTATTTAATTGAAAAATTGAATGAAGTAAGCTCTTTTTGTTTTGACACAGAAACTACAGGTTTAAATCCTTTGGAAGCCGAAATAGTAGGGTTTTCTATTTCGTTTAAAGAACACGAAGCTTTCTATGTTCCCCTTTCTGAAAATAAAAAAGAAGCAACATTAGTCTTGGGCGAATTTAAAGCACTTTTTGAAAACGAAAACATCGAAAAAATTGGACAAAACATTAAATACGATTTAAATGTTTTGAGTAGTTATGATATCCAATTGAAAGGAAAATTATTTGACACCATGATTGCACATTATTTGAT